>NZ_LT706941.1 GCF_900155525.1 Mailhella massiliensis | reverse complement strand
AAGGGACTGCGGTGGGAATCCTGGACCAAGGCGGGACAGGAGGAGAACCGCATGTACAGCCAGGGGCAGAGGAAGCGCGCGATAGAGACCTTCATCAAATTCGACCATAGCTACGCCGACACCGTCGCAGAGTTAGGATATCCGACGAGAGCCTGCCTGCGTAACTGGTGGAACGAGTACAAGAAAACCGGTGAGGTGCCCGAGAGCAAGTTCGCCACCGATCCGAGGTACACCGCAGAGATGAAGCAGCGCGCCGTCGAGCACTACCTCGAGCATGGAAAGAGCCTGGTGAGGACGATGAGGGCGCTGGGATATCCCAAGAGCCGCGAGGTGCTCGGCGACTGGATCGACGAGATAGCGCCCGGGCAGCGCAAGTATAGGGGCCCGAACCCAAAGACGCCGCCGATTCCAATCGAGAAGAAGGTGCAGGTGGTGGCGGAGCTGGAGGCGAGGACTGGGCCCGCCGCGGTGATAGCCGAGCGTCACGGCGTGTCGAGGACCGCACCCTACTTCTGGCGCAGGGAGATGATGGGCGATAATAACGGGGGACCCGAGAAGAAGGGAGAACCCGTGAGCAAGGAGTTCGACGACCTGCCCGATGACATCGAGCAGCTTCAAGATATGCTGCGAGAGGCGAAGATGCAGCTCAGAAAGGTGCAGCTTGAGCTCGACGTACGCCAGGCGACCCTCGAGATAGTAAAAAAAGACCCGGGCGCCGACCCGGACCGCCTGGCCAACGCGGAGAAGGCGGCGATGGTGACGGCGCTGAGGACCAAGTATAAGCTCTGCGAGCTGCTCCCCGTGGTGGGCATGGCCAAGAGCAGCTACGAGTACGCGAGGAACGTGCAGCTCAAAGGCGAGACCGAGGAACACGCGTCCGCCAGGGAGGCGGTAATAGCGGCGTTCGAATCCAGCGGCGGCACCTACGGCTACAGGCGCATCGTCGCCGAGGTCAACGCCGGGTCTGGATCTGAGAGCCGAGTCGGCGAGTGGACCGTGCGTGCCATTATGGCCGAGGAGAACCTGGTCGCATGCGCCGCCAAGAAGAAGCGGCGCTACAGCTCCTACGAGGGCGAGACGTCCGCAGCGCCTCCGAACCTACTGCTAGACGAGCGGGGAAAGCACCACTTCCGCGCCGACAGCCCGAACGAGACATGGATAACGGACGTCACCGAGTTCCGCATCCCCGCCGGCAAGGCCTATCTCTCGCCAATCGTCGACTGTTTCGACGGAATGCCGCTGAGCTGGTCGATCTCCACGTCTCCCGATGCCGAGATGGCGAACTCCTCGCTGCTCGGAGCGTGTGAGTGGCTCGACGAGGGCGACCACCCGGCCGTGCATTCGGATAGAGGCGGTCATTATCGCTGGCCAGGCTGGATAAAGATATGCGAAGAGAACGGCCTGGTCAGATCGATGTCGAGGAAGGGCTGCAGCCCCGACAACGCGAGGTGCGAGGGCTTCTTCGGAAGGCTCAAGGTGGAATTTTTTTACGGACGCGACTGGGATGGGGTTACAATCGAGGAGTTCATCACCATGCTCGACGCGTATCTGAGATGGTATCGTGACATCAGGATCAAGAGCGACCTGGATTACAAGAGCCCCATGCAGTACCGAAGGGATTTGGGACTAGTCGCATAGGATGGATTTGGTCCAGGATTCCCACCGCAGTCCCTT
>NZ_LT706940.1 GCF_900155525.1 Mailhella massiliensis | reverse complement strand
TCAATCTGAGCCAGAATCAAACTCTCCAGTTGAAAAGTATTTGATTCAGAGAACCAAAGTTCTCAAATCGAACTCAAAGCTCTATTTCCCAACTCGCTCTTCACTTGTCAAAGAACCGTGCCGCTCATTCGCGGCGGGGTTGCTTTATGCAACTTTTCGTTTCCGCTGTCAACAACTTTTTTCAAAGTTTCTTTCCAGCGAAGCGCCTTCGGCGTGGACTCGTTTGAGCCGCTGTGCCTCAGCGCGTTTTTGAGTTATGCCCGTTTCACCCCGTCCTGTCAAACACTTTTTTTGTATTTTTTGAAAGAATTTTCTGGTTATATTTATAACTATTTGATAAAATTTAATTTATCGATAAAATATTTTATTTTCCCTTTCGTGCCGATCTCGGCTTTCAAGCCCCTTTTCCGCCTTTCAGAGAGGAAAAAAGTCCGGCGAAAAAAAATCGCCGGCGAGAAGAACGGTTCTTCTCGCCGGCGATATGTTTTTTCTTATGACCGCATGACGGCAACGCAATGACAGAGCCGGTTCATGCCCGGAACCTTCATATTCCTGTTTTTACAGGAGCGGCATATCTCTGTTCCGCGCCATACCGGAACAACGCTCCGAAAAGAAACGCATCCCCGCCAGACATACGTCACGGGCAAAAGTCTCTTACGGATGGTTGTGGAACTTGTCGGTCATGGCTTCGGAGCCGCTGTGGCAGGGAGTGCAGTCCATATTACCCTTCTGGATATCGGACATCTTGCCCTTGCCATGGCAGGTGGTGCAGCCGGTCACGGATTCCTGCTTGCCGAGAACGCCCTTCCAGTCCTTACCGGCTTCGATCTTGGCGTTCAGAATTTCGATGGCCTTGCGGCTCACGTCGGCAGTGATGCGGCCGCAGCGTTCGCTGCGTTCCGTGCTGTTGGCCGCAAGTTTCGTAGCATAGGACCAGCGGGACACGGAAACATGGCAGAGCACGGAATGGGCCACGCTGGTGGGAAGGTCGCCCTTCACGCCCTGGGCAGCGTCGCCGGGATTGTAAATGGGGAAGGCAGTCTGTTCATACCAGCGGAACAGTTCGTTCACCATGGGGGTCGCTTCACTACGGGGATAGAACACGGCAAAGGCCATGGCCGCACCGGCCAGAGCGCCGCAGATGGTGCCCCAGTCGGACATGCCGCCCTTGAAGCCTTCCATCATGGTGAAGGGGAAGCAGTTATAAGGAGCGCCGTACTTTTCGGCCATGGTGCCGACGATGCTGTAGAACACGCCGTAACCGCAGCCGTATCCTTTGTACCAGTATCCCTTGTAGGCCACGGCGCTTGCGGCCGCGATGTCGTCGATCTTCTTCGGGGTCCAGCCGAATTCCCCGCCCATCTGACCGAAGTGCCCGTCCTTGCCGGCGGACATGGCCGGGGCGGCAGGCGCCGCGATAACATTGCCAGACATGGCGGCCAGGGAACCGCCGACAACCAGACCGCCCATGGCGCCCAGCATGGCTCTTCTGCTGTAATCCATACTCTTCTCCGAGGTAGAAAATGACATACTTATACCTTGCCTGTCTGGGGAAAGGTACACGCACGTACTATGTGATTAATGGAACATTATGTCAATCAAAGACAAAAAATATCCTTCGGCGCATTCACGCCGCCCAAAGCCGGTTCTCTGCAAAGACAGAAAATCTCCGCAGGCAGGCTTTCCGCACACAACACTGCAATAAGGCAAAAAAATCCGGCCGTTCCTCTACCTTACGTTTTCCCAGGCGGCGAAGGGATTCTGCACGCAGTACTTGCCGCCGCTTGCCTCCACTCCGCAGCCAGTAATGAAACTTGCCGCATCGGAAGACAGGAAAACCACAAGGCGGGCAATCTCTTCCGTGCGCCCGTAGCGGTTCTGCACGGCCTGCCGCTTCACGGCGCCGTCATCATACTCGCCGAGCACGGCGGCGTTGATGCCGGTGAGCACAAATCCGGGCATGTAGGCCACCACACGGATATTGTCGGGAGCAAGTTCCGCCGCCATGACCTTGGTCATGTGACTTACCGCCGCCTTGGTGATGCCGTAGGCTCCGCGCCCGCCCGTAGGCATGATGGCGGCATAGGAAGAAGCGTTGACGATGACGCCGCCCCCCGCCTTCCGCAAGTGGGGAATAGCGGCACGGGAACCGTAAAGCACGCCGTCCACATTGACGGCAAAAGTTTCCCGCCAGGCATCGAGAGGCATATCTTCCAGGTTGCCCTTGGGGTAAATACCCGCGTTGTTCACCCATACGTCGATACGTCCGAAGCGTTCCACTGCGGCATCCGCCAGCTTTTCCATATCTTCAGCAGACGTGACGTTTCCGCCGACGGCCAGTACGGGCCTCCCCTCATATTCCGCACGAAAGGCTTCCAGCCTGGCGGCGGATCGGCCGCACACAACGACACGGCAGCCTTCTTCCAGAAAAGCGTCCACGCAGGATTTGCCTATACCGGCCGTACCGCCCGTAATGACCACCACCTTGTCGCGAAGTCCCAGATCCATGCTCTTCTCCTTGTTTCCGCAAAAAAACCGGCGTTCCGGTATCAGCGCAGCGCGAAATTGACGACGAAGCAGACCGAAACCACCCACATGACGAGACTCACTTCCTTCGCCCTGCCGGTGCAGAGCCTGATGAGCACATAGCTGATGAAGCCCATACCGAAGCCAGTGGCGATGCTGCTCGTGAGCGGCATGGTGATGATGGTGAGAAAAGCGGGCATAGCGTCGGCCATTTCGCTGAAATCAATGTTCCGGGTTTCCTGTATCATGAGGGAGCCGACCACGATGAGGGCCGGAGCCGTGGCATAGCTCTGAACAAAGCCGACAAGCGGGGCGAAAATAAGACTGACGAGGAAAAGCCCCCCTACGACAACGGAGGTAAGGCCGGTGCGGCCGCCCTCGGCAATACCTGTGGAACTTTCCAGATAGCTTGTCACGGCGGGCGTTCCCAGAAGACCGGAAAGCATGGTGCCGCAGGAGTCGGCCACGAGAGCCTTGTCCAGCCCTTCGATGCTTCCGTCATCCTTCATCAGTCCGGCCTTGCGTGAAAGGCCGATGATGGTGCCCATGCTGTCGAACAGATCCACCATGGTCATGGTAAAAAGTACGGTGAAGAGGCCGTATTCCAGAGCCGCCATGATGTCGAGCTGCAAAAACGTAGGCATGAAACTGGGAACGTTCAGGCTCAGAACGTCGTGTATGCCGTGCGGCACAGGCCCCACGCCCGCAATCATGCCCACCACCGTGGTAACAGCCATACCGAGCAGTATGGAACCGCGCACGCCTTTCGCCTCAAGAACGGCGATGACCAGCAGGCCGACCAGGGAAAGAAGCGTGGCGGGATGTTTCAGGTTGCCCATGGCGACGAAGGTGACCGGATCATCCACCACCACGCCCGCGCTTTTCAGACCAATGAAGGCGATGAACAGACCTATGCCCACGGTAATGGACAGCTTGAGATTGAGCGGGACGGCCCGGATGATCTTTTCACGCAGATTCGTCACGGAAAGCACGAAAAAGACCACGCCGGAAATGAACACTGCGCCCAGGGCCGTCTGCCACGGCAGGCCCATGCCCAGAACCACGGTATAGGCGAAAAAGGCGTTGATGCCCATGCCCGGAGCCAGCGCTATGGGCAGATTCGCCCACAGCCCCATGAACAGCGTGGTCAGGGCTGCGCCCCATACCGTGGCGGCAAAGGCCGCCTCGCGGGGCATTCCGGCATCCGCAAGCATGGCGGGGTTGACGAAAATGATGTAGGCCATGGTCACAAAAGTGGTCATCCCCGCCACGGACTCTATTTTCAGACTGGTTCCGTGCTCCTTAAGTTTGAACATGCTGTCGATCATGCCTGCCATGTGCAACCCCCGTATGGTCTCATAATTACCCTTCTTCTCCGCATAAAAAACAAAACGCGGTTTCCCGCGGCAGAAACGACGGCATTTCATCCGCAGGATGCGCGCTTTTCCGACTCCTCCGCATCCCTTCATCTTCCGGGAACTTTCTCCCGGAAACATACCTTCCCCGAAAAGAGCGTCTGCCCCGGACAACGGAAACTCACGCAACACATCGCCTTCCGTTTCATGCAAAAGCTCCGCACCACACGGCACGATGAGGCCGTAATGCGGCTTTCCACGGAAAATTACCATGAACTTTTTCATAAACCAACATAAAAAGCCGGGGGTTGCGCGGCCGGGAGCATACGGGACTGTACCATAAGGCCTTTCCCATGTACCATGCGTGCGCAGGCTGCGGAGCATTCCGCCGTCATCTCCGCTCCGGCCGGGCATGAGCGCACCGCCGGAGTTTGAAAAACGCTCAAAGTACAGGAGTTACGCCGTGAGCAGCGCCTTTTCTCCCGATAAGGAATATCTTAAATGGTTTGCCGTACTGAGCGGTATTCCCCATGAATCCGGGAATGAAAAACAGCTCAGCGATTTTCTCGTCCGCTTCGCAAAGGAACGCGGCCTCTCCGCCGCTCAGGACGCCGCAGGCAACGTCGTCATCAAAAAGCCCGGCACGCCGGGCATGGAGCAGGCCCCCGCCGTCATTCTTCAGGGGCACATGGACATGGTGTGCGTGAAGGATGAGGGCCTGGCATTCGATTTCGCCCACGATCCGCTGAAGCTCATGACCGACGGCGACCGCCTTTATGCCGAAGGCACCACCCTCGGCGCGGACAACGGCATTGCCCTTGCCTACATGCTGGCCGTGCTCGATTCCTCCGATCTGCCGCATCCCCCGCTGGAAGCAGTAGTCACCGTTGACGAGGAAGTGGGCATGGGCGGAGCCACAGCCTTCGACGTATCCTCTCTCGACGCCTCCCTGTTCCTCAACATGGATTCGGAAGAAGAAGGCATTTTCTGCGTCAGCTGCGCCGGAGGCAGAAGAAGCAGAATGAACATTCCCGTGGAATTTCAGGATGCTTCCACCGTTTGCACAGGCGAAGGCTGGTCTTCCCGGCGCATCACGCTCGGCGGACTCGCAGGCGGACATTCCGGGCTGGAAATCATCCGTGAACGGGGCAACAGCAACAGACTGCTGGCCCGTCTGCTGGACGGACTCGGACGCACCTTCCCCTGCCGTCTTGCCGCCCTGCAGGGGGGCACGGCGGCGAACGCCATTCCCAAGGAAAGCTCGGCCGTGCTGTTCATCAAGGCGGAGGATGAGGCCGTTCTGAAGGAAGTGAAGCGCTGGGAAGAAATATTCCGTCATGAGCTTCGCGGCTCCGACGGCGCAGGCCTTGTCATCAGCATGGACAAGGTGGAAGAAACGCGCGTTCTTACGCCGGAGAGCGAAAAACGCGTTCTTTCCGCAGCGCTGCTCGTGCCTGACGGCATAGCCTCCATGGACAAGAACATCACGACGCAGAACCTTGTGGAAAGCTCCAACAACTTTGCCGTGATCCGCATGGAAGGAGAAAACATCGTCTTCCAGTGCCAGACCAGAAGTTCCGTTGCCAGCAGAAAAGACGATCTGTGCCGCAGAATCGATATTCTCGGCGCGCTGGTCGGCGGGAGCGTCGAACATTCGGGCGATTATCCCGCCTGGGAATACAACCCCGCATCCCGTCTCGAGGCCGTCTTCACGAAGACCTATGAAGAACTCTTCCAGAAAAAGGCCAAAGTGGAAGGCATCCACGCCGGACTGGAATGCGGGCTCTTTGCCGACAAGTTCCAGAAACTCGGCCGCAAGGTGGACTTCATTTCCTTCGGCCCGACGGTGACCGGAGCGCATTCCACCAAGGAAACCCTCCATCTTGCCTCGGCGGAAAGGGCCTGGACGCTTCTTACGGAAGTGCTCCGCCGCATCGGCGAAATGAAGTAACGCCCGGCTGATAAGGGCATATCGAACACAAAAAAAGGCCGCGCCGGAACAAGTTCCGGCGCGGCCTTTTTCCACCTCCAAAGCCATATCCCCGAATGCAGAGACAAGCAGCACTTCGGGCCGTTCCAAAATTCTTCCCGGAAAAACGCTCCTTCCTCAAAAGAACGGACACGGAACCGGACCCAAAAAGCGGATGCCCGCCCGAAGGAGGACATCCGCCCGCAACGCAGAAAAAGGCATTCAGGAGAAGAACTTCTGAATATAGCCCTGCACGAAGACGAGGGCCACAACCAGAGGCAGAATCCAGGTAAGATAGAAACGCAACGCCCGGGGGAATTTGACGCCGCGGCCCGCATCCGTTTCCGCCATGAAATTGTCCCAGCCCCAGCCGAACTTATGACAGCAGAACAGCATGAAGGTGACGGCCCCCACCGAAAGCAGGTTGTTGCTGAGAATGAAGTCTTCAAGATCCATGAGCGTGCTGCCCGCTCCGAGAGGCTGCACGAAGGAAAGCACGTTGAAGCCCAGCACGCAGGGAAGCGTGAGCAGGGTAAGCGCTACGCCGTTGACCAGCGTGGACTTTCTGCGCGACCACTTCCACACGTCCATGCTGTAGGAAATGATGTTCTCGATGACGGTGATCACGGTGGTGAGCGCGGCCGCGCTCATGAACACGAAGAAAAGCGTCCCCCAGAAGCGGCCCCCCGGCATGGAGTTGAACACGTTGGGAAGCGTAATGAAAATAAGTCCCGGTCCGGAATCCGGTTCCACCCCGAAGGCAAAGCAGGCCGGAAAGATGATGAAGCCCGACATCATGGCCACGAAGGTGTCGAGTCCGACGATGCAGAGGGATTCCTGCGTGATGGTGTATTCCCGCCCGAGGTAACTGCCGAAGATGCACATGGAACCTATGCCGAGCCCGAGGGTGAAGAAGGCCTGATTCATGGCATCGTTCAAAAGGCTCCAGATACCGGCATTCACCGCACGTTCCCAGTCGGGGGCAAGGTAGAAGGCAAGGCCGTCCAGAGCTCCCGGCAGGGTGACGGCGCGCAGCGCAAGTCCCAGCATGATGACGAGAAGGCCCGTCATCATGATTTTGACCACGCGTTCTATGCCCCGGCGAAGCCCGAAGCTGCACACCAGAAAACAGAGGATGGACGTGAGAAAGGCCCAGAAGGTCATGCCCGCAGGATCGGCCAGCATGGAGCCGAAGGCGGCGGGCATCTGATCGGGAGGCAGCTCAAGAGAGCCTGCGGCTGTTCTCCATACATAAAAGAGCATCCAGCCCGCCACGGGGATATAGAACATCATGAGCAGATAACTGCCCACCATGCTGATCCAGCCCATGCGGTGCCAGGAAGTGCCCTCGGGTTCCAGCACACGCAGGGCGTTGCCGAGATTCTGCTGCGAAGCGCGGCCCACGGAAAATTCCATGATGAGCAGAGGCAGCGCCAGCATGAACAGAAAGAACAGGTAGGCCGCCACAAAGACGGCCCCGCCGTATTTCCCCGTGATGTAGGGAAATCTCCAGACATTGCCGAGCCCAATGGCGCATCCTGCGGAAACGAACAGAAAACCGATACGGCTGGCCATCTTTTCTCGTTGCATGATTCACTCCGAAATACAAAAAATGCCCGACGCACGGTTTGCGGCGCCGGACGCGAGGGGGAAAAACATCCGCAGGGCCGTGTGACGGCCGGGCGGCGAAGGGGCCTGTTCCGCAGAAGAACAGGCCCCTTCCTGCTAGAAGAATTTCTGAATGTAGCCTTCCACAAAAATAACCAGAAGCACCACAGGCAGTATCCAGGTCAGATAGAAGCGCAGGAACCTGGGGAACTTCAGGCCCGCGCCAGCATCGGCCTCGGCAATGAACTTGTCCCAGCCCCATCCGTAGCGCTGGCAGCAGAACAGGCAGAAGATGAGCGAGCCTATGGGCAGCAGGTTGTTGCTGATGATGAAGTCCTCAAGATCCATGATGGTGGAACCCGCGCCCAGAGGCTGGAAGTCCGACCACAGGTTGAATCCCAGGATGCAGGGAAGCGTGCAGAGGGTAAGAACCACGCAGTTCACCTTCACGGCCTTCTGTCTGGACCATTCGTAAGTGTCCATGAAGTGGGAAATGATGTTTTCCAGCACGGCGATGACGGTGGTGAGCGCGGCCGCGCTCATGAACACGAAGAAGAGCGTGCCCCAGAAGCGGCCCAGAGCCATGTTGTTGAAGATATTGGGGAGCGTGATGAAAATGAGACCGGGGCCTGCGTCGGGCTGCACGCCGAAGGCGAAACAGGCCGGGAAGATGATGAGGCCCGACATGAAGGCGACGAAGGTATCCAGAGAAACGATGAACACCGATTCCTTGGTCAGAGAGTTCTCTCTGTTGAGATAGCTGCCGAAAATGCACATGGCGCCGATGCCGATGCTCAGGGTGAAGAAGGCCTGATTCATGGCGTCGTTGATGAGCGACATGATGCCCGCATCCATGGCGCGCTGCAGATCGGGCACAAGATAGAAGGCCACTCCCTCAAAGCTTCCGGGCAGGGTGATGGAGTGCGCGGCAAGCCCGATGACGATGAGCAGAAGGCCGCCCATCATGAACTTGACCACGCGTTCCACGCCCTTCTGCAGCCCCATGGCGCAGACGCCGAAGCAGCCGAGAGAAGCCACCAGCGTCCAGAAAAGCATGGTGCCGGGGCTGGCGAGAAGGCCGGTGAACACACCGGGAACCTGATCCACCGGAAGGGACAGCCCGCCCGTGGCCGTGACCCAGCAGTAGTACATCATCCATCCGGCCACGGGGATGTAGAACATCATGAGGGCGTAGGAGCCTATGATGCTGAAGCAGCCGAAATACTTCCATCGGGAACCGGGCGTCAGCTCCTGGAAGGCGCGGGACATATTGCGCCGCGAGGCACGGCCCACGGAAAATTCCATGATAAGGATGGGAAGCCCCATGCCGAGAAGGAACACAAGGTAGGCGACAAGAAAGACCGCACCACCATATTTACCTGTAATAAAAGGAAAACGCCATACATTGCCGAGCCCGATGGCACAGCCAGCGGAAAGGAACAGAAATCCCAGTCGACTGGCGAGCTGTTCACGTTGAGCCATACCCTTATTTCTCCTTGGCGGGAATATTTTTTCTCGTATATGATGAAACCTTGCAGAACGGCAACCGGAAATCCCCCTTTTCGGCAGCCGGATACTCTTTTTCAGGCTGTTCTCAGACCTGAGAGGACGGATTTCATACGCCGGGGCAGGCCCCCGGCGGCAATGTTTAGAAGAACTTCTGAATATATCCCTGGGCAAAGATGAAGAGGAAGACCACGGGCAGTATCCAGGTAAGATAGAAACGCAGGAACCTGGGGAACTTCATACCCTTGCCTTCGTCGGCCTCGGTCACGAAGCCGTCCCAGCCCCAGCCGTAGCGGTGACAGCAGAAGAGCATGAACAGGAAGGAACCGAGGGGCAGAATGTTGTTGCTGATGATGAAGTCTTCAAGATCCAGCACGCAGCTGCCCTTGCCGAAGGGTTCAAAACCCGACCATACGTTGAAGCCGAGAATACAGGGAAGCGTAAGCAGGGTAAGCGCCACGAAATTGATGACGGTGGCCTTTCTGCGCGACCAGCCGTAGCCGTCCATGAAGAAGGCGATGATGTTCTCCAGCACGGCGATGACGGTGGTGAGCGCGGCCGCGCTCATGAACACGAAGAACAGAAAACCCCACAGGCGGCCCATGGCCATGTTGTTGAAGATGTTGGGAAGCGTGACGAAGATGAGGCCGGGACCTGCGTCGGGAGTGACGTTGAAGGCGAAACATGCCGGAAAAATGATGAGACCCGCGGTAAGGGCCACAAAGGTATCCAGCGCGACGATGATGACGGATTCCTGAGTGAGGGAACGATCCTTTTTAAGGTAGCTGCCGAAAATGCACATGCTGCCCATGCCCACGCTCAGAGTGAAGAAGGCCTGATTCATGGCGTCGTTGACGAGGGCCATGAATCCGGCATCCATGGCGCGCCCGAAGTCGGGCTTGAGGTAGAATTCCATGCCGCGGCTTCCGCCTTCAAGGAAGCAGGAATGTGCGGCAAGCCCCACCATGATGATGAGCAGCCCCAGCATCATGATCTTGACCACGCGCTCCACGCCCTTCTGCAGGCCCATGGCGCAGATGGCGAAGCAGGAGGCGGAAACCACCACCGACCAGAACAGCATGAGCCAGGGATTGCCCAGCATACCGCCGAATACCGCGGGCACCTGTTCCGTGGGCACGGCCAGCGTGCCGTTCAGCATGAACCAGCAGTAGCAGAGCATCCATCCCGCAATGGGAATATAGAACATCATGAGTATATAGTTGCCGATGGGACTCATGATGCCGAACTTGTGCCACCAGGTACCCTTCGGTTCCAGCTTTTCCAGCGCGTGGGCCATGTTGCGGCGCGAAGCGCGGCCCACGGAGAACTCCATAATCAGTACGGGAAGCCCCACAAAGAGCAGGAAAAGAAGGTAGACGACGAGAAACACCGCACCACCGTATTTGCCGGTGATGTAAGGAAAACGCCACACATTGCCGAGCCCGATGGCGCAGCCGGCGGAAAGAAGCACGAAGCCCAGACGACTGGCAAGCTGCTCTCTTTGAAACATAGGTCCTTCTCCTGCAGATGATTTCCCTAGATATAGGCAAAAAACACCTGAAACGGCAACAACAAAAGCTTCTCTTGTTCCTTTTGAAACACACTTGCGCCGGGGAAAGGCCTGTACTACACCTTGGAGCACATACCATTTCCCGCAGGAACAAGCATGGACGACAGACATCACAAACGCTGGACGCGCTGGGCCAACCGGGGCCTGCTTGCGCTGGAAGGAATACTTACGGGCGCAGCCTGCGCCTTCGTCATCTGCCTCTTCCGTCTGTCCCGCGACAAGGCAGCCCCCCTCATCGCGTCGTGGCTCGGCTCCTTCCGGGAACACTGGTGGATCGCTCCGCTCTGGCTGCTCATGCTCATCGCCGCCGCGCGCTTTCTGGGCTTCCTTGTACGCAAGGTGCCGCTCATTTCCGGCAGCGGTATTCCGCAGACGGAACTCATTGTGCGGGGCAGGCTCCATATCACGCGCGGAGAATGGCTCAGGATACTGCCTGCAAAATTCGTCGGCTGCCTGGTTTCCACGCTGGGAGGCCTCTCTCTCGGCAGGGAAGGCCCCTGCATACAGATGGGCGCGGCCACGGCCGCGCTTCTCACCGGGCTGTGGGACAGATTCTGGTTCTCCGGTCACATCCACATCGCCGCCGGGGCGGCTGCGGGCATGACCGCGGCCTTCGGTTCCCCCGTGGCCGGGCTGCTCTTCGTCTTTGAGGAAATGAAGAGCCGCTTCACCTGGGGCGGCTTCATCGCCGTAGGCTGCGCCGTGGCTTCCGCGGAAATGGTGACCCGCTTTCTCTTCGGTTTCGGCCTTGTCTTCCCCTTTGCCGACATGCAGGCCCCCGGGCTTGCCGAGCTCTGGCTGCTCCCCGTCATGGGCGTTCTCATGGGGGCGGCGGGCGTACTGTACAACAAGGCGCTGCTCGGTACGAAGAATTTCGAGGCCGCGCATACGCCCCTTTCCCAGAACTGGCGCATTCTGCCCCCCATGCTGATCGCCTTTGCGCTGGCCTTCGTCTGCCCGGCCGTGCTGGGCGGCGGGGAAGATCTGGCGGGCAGTCTCATCCGTTTTGCCGGAGAGCCTTCGGCGGTGCTGCGTACCCTTCTTCTGCTCGCCTGCCTGAAAACAGCCTTTTCCCTGCTGAGCTATACCGGCAACGTGCCCGGCGGCATACTCATGCCCATGCTCTGCATAGGGGCGCTCCTCGGCGCTCTGTGCGGGCAGGCGCTGCTCTATGCGGGAATCATCGGTGAAAGCGCCTGGCAGAGCTTCATCATCTACGGTATGGCGGGGTTCTTCGTTTCCATGGTGCGCGCACCTCTCACGGGCATAGCCCTGGTGACGGAAATGTCCGGTTCTCTTTCCTGCCTGCCCGGAGCCATTGTCGTCGCCTTCATCGCCGCATGGACGGCAAACGCCCTCTGCTGTCCGCCGGTGTACGATTCTCTGCGCGCCGCCATAGTGATTTCAAGAAAAAAACAGGAAACATCTGCCAAACGCCCCTGAAGAAGGAGCGCCCCTTCTGCTTCCCTTATGCCGCCTGCAACGGACGGCTTTTCCCAAAATCCGTCCTTTCCGGCACATCACAGAACAACGGCCCGTTTCTTCATGAGAAAACGGGCCGTTGTTCTGCGCCTATACCGGAAATCCTATTCTTTTCTTTCCGAAGATTCCATCATTCTGGTCAGAAGCGCGATACGGTCCGCCAGACATCGTATCTCGGAAAGCATATCCGAAGGCGGCGTGTGTTCATCGCTTTTCGGAAAGGGCTGCTCTCCGGGCATCTTGAAAAGATCGGAAACCGTACACTCAAGAAGATCCGCTATCTCCTGAATCCTGTGCAGCCGGGGAACCACGCTTCCACGTTCTATGCGGGAAAGAGAGTCGGAAGTTATGCCCAGCCTGTCCGCCAGAACGGACTGGGCCATACCCCGGGCCCTCCTTCCGGCCGCGATGTTCGCTCCCAGAAGAACGGCCAGCGCTCTGTCTTTTGTCTCTTTCATGATCTTTTCTCCGACTAGAGATAGCTAAAAGAAAAAATCTCTTTTTTTAACAGCTTATTATATCCATACTAGACATGTTGTGTCGTTTCATGATGAGATGCGACGCACAGTTTCTGCGGAATGAAACAATATGCGTGAATCCTTCCTTTTTCATACTTTTCTTTACAGGAGATAAAAAAATGACCCCTGTGATCGCTCCCTATTGGGCCTGTTGCCGGGAAATCGCCAACACCTGTAAAAATGCTTCAGAAGCAGAAAATAATGCAAAAAAGACGTATGAATCTTATAAGAGTACACTTTCCGTACTCCATGAAGAAATGAGAAATATGGAGAATGCGTTATTTTTTACTGACGATGATCAGCGTGCTGCGGAAATGATGGAGAAGCTGTTCGAGCTTCAGAAAAAAAGAAATGATATGGAGGAAAAAACAAACGAGCTTCTTCTCGTCCTGTATATGCTGAGGAAGGAAAATCTCCGCCGACATCGCTGTGAATACATAGGAAATAATAACATAATGTCAATATATCATTGAATATTTTTTATATTTCCGTTCTCCTTCGCACGTGCCTTCCTTTCCGCTGCGGCTGAACCGTTTTCCGGGAAAGCGGCAAAAAAAACGCCGGCTTCCGGGCCGGCGTTTTTTTTCAGCATATTTTTTGAAGAAAGAAAGGAGCTGAAGGCTCTTTCTCCCCTCATGGGCGTGTTTCTTACTCTTCCGTGTTTTCTCCGTTGTCGGCCACGGTATCGAAACCGACCACGTTCGCGCCGTCGTCCAGACGCACGAGACGCACGCCCATGGTGGCGCGGCCCACGGAACGGACCTCATCCACACTGAGGCGGATGATCTTGTTCGTGGAGGTGAGCAGGATGAGCGAATCCGTATCGGATACGGGCATGGCGCCGATGACGGAACCGGTCTTGGGCGACACCTTGAAGTTGATGAGTCCTATGCCGCCGCGGCTCTGCATACGGTAGAGATCTATCTTGGTGCGCTTGCCGTAGCCCAGGGCAGACACCGTCATGATCATGGTGGAGCTGTCGCCGTCCTTCACGGTGACGCAGGCGACCACCTCGTCGCCGCGGCGAAGTCCAATGCCCTTCACGCCCGAGGCGCTTCTGCCCATGGGACGCACGTCGGGCATGGCGAAGCGTATGGCCATGCCGTGCGCCGTGGCCAGCACCACATGATCGGAATCCGTCACCTCGCGGACGGCGATGAGTTCGTCCCCTTCCTTCAGGCCCAGCGCTATCATGCCGCTCTTGCGGCAGCGTGCGTACAAGGACGCGCTGGAACGCTTGACCATGCCCTGTTTTGTGGTGAAGAGAAAATAGCTTTCCTCGGCAAACTCACGCACGGTAAGGGCGTTGGCCACCCATTCATCCTTTTCCAGGGGCAGAAGGTTGGCAATATGCATCCCCTTGGCCGTGCGGCTTCCCTCGGGAACCTGATGCACCTTGAGCTGATGCATACGGCCCTTGTTGGTGAAGAGCAGCAGGTACTGATGATTGGTGGTGGTGAGGAATTCCTGCACGAAATCATCTTCCGAGGTGTGCAGGCCCGCTATGCCCTTGCCGCCTCTCTTCTGCTGCTGGTAGTTGCCCAGCGTGGTACGCTTGATGTAGCCGCGACGCGACAGGGTGATGACCACATCCTCGTCGGGAATGAGGTCTTCGATATCGATGCCGTCAAGCTCGTCCATGACCACTTCCGTACGGCGGGGCGTGGCATAGGTGTTCTTGATGTACTGCGTTTCCTCACGCAGCACGCCGCGCAGCACTTCGGAATCCTCCAGAATGGAGGTGAGGTAGGCGATGAGCTTCTGCAGTTCGCGGAACTCTTCCAGCAGCTTGTCGCGTTCCAGACCGGTGAGGCGCTGCAGGCGCATGTCCAGAATGCTCTGGGCCTGAACTTCGGTGAAGCCGAAACGCTCCACCAGGCTGGCCTTGGCCTCCTGCGGAGTTTCCGAGGCGCGGATGAGCGCCACGATCTCATCGATGACGTCCAGAGCCTTGAGCAGACCTTCCACGATGTGGGCGCGGGCCTGCGCCTTTTCCAGATCGAAGCGGGTGCGGCGGATGACCACCTCACGGCGATGATCGAGAAAGCACGTGAGCGCCGTGCGCAGGTTGAGCTGCTGGGGCTTGTTGTCCACCACGGCCAGCATGTTGATGCCGAAGGAGGTTTCCAGCGGCGTGTACTTGTACAGCGCGTTGATGACGAGTTCCGGTATGGTGCCCCGGCGCAGGTCGAGAATGATGCGTATGCCCTTCTTGTCGGAAAGATCGCGCAGGTCGGTTACGCCGTCGAGCTTGCGGTCGTTGACGAGCGCCGCAATCTTGGTGACCAGCACGGACTTGTTGAGGGCGAAGGGAATCTCGCGGATGACCACGGACTGCTGGCCCTTCTTGCGTTCCTCCACTTCCACGCGGCCGCGTACCTTCACCACGCCGCGGCCGGTGCGGTAGGCGTCGAGCAGGCCCTGCCCGGCGTAGACGAAACCGGCCGTGGGAAAGTCCGGCCCGTGCACGAGGTCGATGAGGTCATCCACCGTGCAGTCGGGTTCGTCGATGAGACGCAGAAGCGCATCGCACAGTTCCCCGAGGTTGTGGGGAGGAATATTGGTGGCCATGCCCACGGCAATACCGGAGGAGCCGTTGAGGAGCAGGTTCGGCACCTTGGTGGGAAGCACCTCGGGTTCCTGTTCCGAACCGTCGTAGTTCGGACGGAAGTCCACGGTCTTCTTTTCAATATCATCCAGAAATTCCGAAGCGAGGCGCGACATGCGCACTTCGGTATAACGCATGGCGGCGGCGGAGTCGCCGTCGATGGAACCGAAGTTGCCCTGCCCGTCTTCCAGCGGGTCGCGCATGTTGAAATCCTGCGCCATGCGCACCAGGGCGTTGTACACCGCGGAGTCGCCGTGAGGGTGATATTTGCCGATGACGTCGCCCACCACGCGGGCGCTCTTCTTGGTGGGCCTGTTGTAGGTGTTGGCCATCTGCGACTGCGCGAAGAGAATGCGGCGGTGCACCGGCTTCAGGCCGTCGCGCGCATCGGGAATGGCGCGACCTATGATGACGCTGAGCGAATAGGCCAGATAGGACTGGCGCAGCTCTTTTTCTATATCGACTTTAAATTCTGCCACTGTAGGAATCCTTTAGAGCAGTTTGATTTTCAAGGCCGGATGAGGCCCTTCTCCTTTTCCGGCATGGGATTGGGAAGGCACCGCCGGAAAAGGGAGATGTGCCGCGTCAGATATCGAGGTCTTCCATGGAAAGGGCATTGCGGATGATGAAGTCGCGACGCAGGTCGGCCCGATCGCCCATGAGCTCCTCGATGGTGTCGGAGGCCGCCTGGGCGTCTTCGATGCTCACCTGCAGAAGCGCCCTCTTCTCGGGATTCATGGTTGTCATTTCCAGCTGCTCGGGGTTCATTTCACCGAGACCTTTGTAGCGCTGGATGTTGAAGCCCTTGCGCGCTTCGGCATAGGCGGATTCTCTGAGCTCGAAGTAGTCCTTCACCTCACGGGTGGATTCGGAACTCGCCAGCTTCACCGGGAAGGAAGGGCAGGACTGACCGAGCGTCTTCCACACCTGACGGGCATGACGATACATGCGGGCATGGAAGAATTCCACGGCAAGACGGGTACGGTGCCCGCTCTTGTTTTCGAACACGAGGAAGGCGCGCTCGTCGTCCTCCTGCTTTTCCACCTCGAGCGCGGCGGCATAGCCCTGTTCCTTCATCCAGGCAAGGAAGCCTTCGGAAAGACCGGTCTGGGCCACGGCAGGATTCAGTTCCCCTTCATAGCGCAGCAGCGCGAGGAAGAGCTCGCGGGAAATGGCGGAGTTCTCCGCTTCCGTCATGGCCTTTTCCAGCTCGTCGATGCTCTTGAGCAGGGAAATGAGGTCGTTTCCGCGATAGGTTTTGCCCTCCGGCGTGGTGACGGACACGCCGTCGGAAAGACGCTGAAGCAGAAATTCGTCAAGTTCGTTGTCGTCCTTCAGGAACTTGATGGTGCTGCTGCCCTTCTTGATGCCGTACAGCGGAGGCTGGGCGATGTAGATGTGTCCTTCCTCGATGAGCTTGGGATAGTAGCGGAAGAAGAAGGTGAGCATGAGGGTGCAGATGTGCGCACCGTCCACGTCGGCGTCGGTCATGATGATGATCTTGTGGTAGCGCAGCTTGGAATAATCCATGTTCTCGCCGATGCCCACGCCCATGGCCGTGATCATGTTCTTGATTTCTTCGCTCGCGAGCATACGGTCGAATCTGGCGCGCTCCACGTTCAGGATCTTGCCGCGGAGCGGCAGAATGGCCTGCGTCATGGGGTTGCGGCCCTGCTTGGCGGAACCGCCTGCGGAATCGCCTTCCACGATGAAGACCTCGCATTCCGTCGGGTCCTTGCTCTGGCAGTCGGCCAGCTTGCCGGGCAGGGAATTGTCCGACAGAGCGCCCTTGCGCCGCACGAGTTCCCTCGCGCGGCGTGCGGCCTCCCTGGCGCGGGAGGCTTCGGCAGCCTTTTCGATGATGACGCGGATATCCTTGGGATGTTCCTGGAAGTAGACATCCAGCGCGTTGTAGACAATGCCGTTGACGATGCCCACCACTTCGCTGTTGCCGAGCTTGGTCTTGGTCTGACCTTCGAACTGCGGCTGGGGAAGCTTCACGCTGATGATGGCGGTGAGACCTTCGCGCACATCGTCGCCGGAAAGACTGTCGCCCTTCATCTTCTTCTGCAGATCGGGCTGGCTCTTCACATAGTTGTTGATGGCGCGGGTGAGCGCCGTCTTGAAGCCGGCAAGGTGCGTGCCGCCTTCATGCGTGCGGATGTTGTTGGCGAAGGTGAGCGTCTTTTCGTTGAAGCCGGAATTGTACTGCAGCGCGAAATCCACGGTGACGTTGTCCTGTACGCCTTCCCCGCTGATGATGGGGTGCAGCCCGGCTTCGTTGCAGTTCAGATCCTTCACGAACTGCTCAAGACCGCCTTCGGCGTGATAGGTGTGCGTTTCGTTGGTGCGCTCGTCGACGCAGATGATGGTCAGGCCCTTGTTGAGGTAGGCCAGTTCCTCAAAGCGCTTCTTGAGAATTTCAAAGGAGTACACCGTGGTTTCGAAAATTTCCTCGTCGGGCAGAAAGCGCACGGTGGTGCCGTGGCCTTCCGCATCGCCCAGAGGTTCCACCTTGGTCACCGGCACGCCGCGTTCATAACGCTGACGCCATCTCTTGCCGTCGCGCCGTACCGTCACCTCCAGCCAGGAGGAAAGGGCGTTCACGCAGGACACGCCCACGCCGTGCAGACCGCCGGAAACCTTGTAGGCGTTGTTGTCGAACTTGCCGCCCGCGTGGAGCTTGGTCATGACCACCTGCACGGCGGGAATGCGGAGCTTGGGATGGATGTCCACGGGAATGCCGCGCCCGTTGTCGCGCACGGTGACGCTGTTGTCCATGTGCAGAATGACTTCTATCTTGTTGCAGAAGCCCGCCATGGCTTCGTCGATGGAGTTGTCCACCACTTCGTAGACGAGGTGATGAAGGCCTCGGCTGTCCGTGCTGCCTATATACATGGCCGGGCGCTTGCGTACCGCCGCCAGACCTTCCAGCACCGTAATGGCGGAAGCGTCGTATGCGGTCTTGCCGGACCGGAGATTTTCCTGGCTCATGGGAATTCCTGAATGATATGGTTGGCCCGGAGAACCCGGGGCGTAAAGAAGATGCAGTATATACGAAAACGCAGAAAACTTCAAATCCCTGTGCAGGGGATGGGCCCATACCCTTTATGAGCGCAAAAAGGCTCCTGAAGCCTCCAAAAAGGCAAGGCCCCCGTGACGGGGCCTTTGCGGGCATGGGGAAAAGCGGAAAAAACGCGGGAAACGCACGGTACGGGCGCGTTTCCCGCACGGGACCCTATTCTTCTTCCGTATAGTAGGAGGACTCGGCAATTTTCATGGGCATGAGAATGACGGTGTACTGCGCGTCTTCCGAACCGGTGATGCCGCAGGGGCCTTCCGCTCCGGTGAAGACGTAGTGCAGGCTCTGGGACTGGAAGTGCCCGAGAATGTCCATGAGGCTGCGGGTGGGGAAGGCGATGAGCTCAAGATCGCCGGAGAAGGAACCTTCCAGGTGTTCCGTGGCGGAACCGGTTTCCTGCCCCTGGGCGGAGAGTTCCACTTCCTGCGGAGAGAAGCGGAAGTAGGTGCAGCGGTCGCTGTCGTTGTTGAAGATGAGCAGACGGTCGAGAGCGTTCAGCGTTTCGCGGCGGTCCACGTCGAGCTGCGAGGTATTGGCGCCGTCGAGTCGGGCGAGGAAGCTCAGATGATCGGGATAGCTGAAGTTGGCGCTTCTCGGCACGCTCAGCGTTTCGCTGCCGGAGCCGGTGCGGATGTGGAAGCGACGTTCGCTGATGTTCAGCATGACCTCATCGTTGCCCAGCCACTTGCGGAGTTCATTGACGTACTTCTTCTGGATGAGCAGGCCGTTTTCGGGAAGAAGACGGGCAAGATCGTCGTTGATGAAGCGCACCATGGCGAACTGATGGCCGTTCAGGCCGCACACGTCCACCTTACCGTTCTCCCCGGCCTTGAGGTACAGGCAGGCCAGACCTTCGGCGCTGTCGTCGTCGCTGATGCAGAAGGCCACTCTGTCGATGACGTCCTGGAAGAAGTCGCCGGACCAGAGCACCGCGCCTTCTTCGGGGAAGGGAGGCAGAGGCTGGAACCACACCGGGTCCACGGTGGGAAGCTTATAGGAACGGCGACCCTGCTCCACGGAAAGAATATGCGTGGCCTCGTCGAGCTTCAGGCTGATTTCTCCTCCGGGAAGACGGCGCAGAAGTTCCACGAAGGCGCGTCCGTTCACACCGGCCGTGCCCTCTTCCCTGATTTCCGCAGGATAGGTTCCGGTGAATTCGATGTTCACGTCCGTGGACATGATGGTCAGCCTGTCTCCGTCGGGAGTGCGTACGGCCTGGAGCCAGATGGAACGAAGATACGCCGCTCCCGCCTTGCTGGGAATGATGGACGCGGCTTTCTGAAGGCCTTCGATGATCTGTTCCTTTTTGACGGTCAAATACATGTTTTTTCCTTGTAGTAGATGGTTAAAGTCGGTTACTTTGTTCCTATCTTACATAACCGACTGTTTTTACTTGACTTATTAGTAACAAAAACAGGAACGGAAACGACATGGAAGCGTGCGCGGCGTAGCTTCGGCGTGTGTTTTTCCTGTTTGCGCACGCTTTTGTCGGCTTTGTGAACACGATGTGCGCATTTTTGTTCGTAACTTTGAATTGGTCAATATTCTCCATGGGATACATGGCGTTTTCCGTGCTGTTCCGCAGGCCTGTTGTTCCGTGGAAAGCCGCGTTGTTTCTGAAGGAAGCCGGCAGGAGGCCTTTGCCGGAACACGATGTGCGCATCGTGTTATTTTTCATTGTTTTCAAAGTGTTGCATGAGTTTTGAACAAAAAGTCGACCATCCGGTCCGCCGGAAGGAGAGGCTGCGCGTTCCGCGTTTTCCGCAGCCTTCCGGGAAGGCGGAGAGGAAAGGAACAACGCTGTTGTTCGTAACTCTGCGACGGATATTCCCGGCTGCGGCCCCGCAGAAAAACGGAAGTTCCCGTCCTTGCGGATGGGCGGGGAGCAGGCGCGGATATTCCCCGGATGTGCATAACATGGGGGGAGGGAGCGGCGTACCCGCGGGGGAGCGGAAAATTGCGCGTCATCCATGGGAAAGAGGCCTTCCGTCATGCGCAAGCCCTTTCTTCCGGCAGGGAAGAATCGGGAAAAAATATTCATGGGAAGCGCTGGCCGCAACGAAGAAGCCCCTGCGTGCATTGCCCGGAAAGATGTGCGTAACGTAAGAGGATTTCATAAAAAATTCATCGCAGAGCAGGGGGTTGCGGAGTGGGGGACAGAGAACCGGGCATAAATTTTTTTACCAGAAAACGCTTGCATAAACAAGTGGTTTCTTGGTTATATACCCGCTGGGCGTTTCTTCTTTTCCTTGGATTTTTCTCGCTTTTCAGTCTTGAAACGGCGGTTGTTATGATAAAGAAATATCAGATATTCCGCGCGCTGCCTGCGCGCGTGCTCTGCTTTGCCCTTTTGGGCGCCGCCGTTGCGGCGGGCTTTTTCCTTACGCGGGAACATGACGTTCCCGCGGCGTTTCCTTCCGATGCGGCGCTGTTTGCGCAGGCGGTTCAGCCGCACGACTTCTCTCTGGGCATGGATGTGCCGGAACAGACCTCGGAACATCTCGCCTCTCTGGGCAGCGGCCTTTCCCTGATGAAGGATGTCTGGGGAGAGGGCGCGGGGGAAATTCCCCGGTACGACGATTCCCTTCAGGCCTTCCTTTCCGCCAGGGAGGGCATGTGCATTCCGAACTATTCCGAAGCCGTGCCGTGGGAAAAGGACAAGCGTTACATGGTGGAGGATTCCGGCTGCGGCACGCAGATTTTCCGCATCGCCGTACGCAGCGGCGACAATGCGGGGGCGCTTCTTCTTCCCTGGCTGGACAATAATGAAACGGATCAGGTCGTGAAGGCCGCTTCCGCCGTATATCCGCTGACCAGAATCATGCCCGGGCACCTTTTCAGCGTGGAACGCAGCACGCAGGAAGAAAAGGTGACGCGCCTCATGTACGATATCGACGAGGAAAGCCGCCTTGTGGTGGAACGTGCGGATGAGGGATTTACCGCCCGCGTGGACGTTCTGGAATTCGATGTGAGACTGGTCAAGGTGAGCGGCGTCATCCGTTCCTCGCTGTTCGAAGCCATGGCCGACGCCGGGGAATCCGCCAATCTGGCCGTACGCCTGGCGGAGGTGTTCGCCCATCAGGTGAACTTCGTGAAGGACGTGCAGGAAGGCGACACGTTTGAGATGGTGGTGGAGAAGAAGTATCTCGGCGACGAATTCCGCCGCTACGGCGATATCATCGCCGCCCGCTTCACCAATGACGGCAAGGCATTCGAGGCCTTCCGCTTTGCGGATAAGAACGGCAGAGCCCGGTATTTCGCCGCCGACGGCTCGTCTCTTCAGACGCAGTTTCTTAAAGCTCCGCTCAATTTCACGCGCGTGAGCTCCGGGTACACCATGCACCGCAAGCATCCCGTGTTCGGCAAGGTGCGTCCCCATCAGGGCGTGGATTACGCCGCCCCCAAGGGTACGCCCGTCAAGGCGCTCGGCGCGGGTACCGTGACCTTCCGCGGCTGGAAGAACGGCTACGGCAACACGCTCGTCATCCGGCATTCCGGCGGGGTGGAAACGCAGTATGCCCACCTTTCCCGTTTCGCCTCCTCCCTGAAGGTGGGCCAGAAGGTGGATCAGGGCGAAGTGGTGGCCTTCGTGGGCGCCACGGGCATCGCCACGGGGCCGCATCTCGACTTCCGCGTCCGGAAGAACGGCAAATTCGTCAATCCCGACACGCTTTCCGGCGAGCGTTCCGCCCCGGTGGAAAAGAAGAACCGCGAAAAGTTCAAAAATGCCGTGGCCGAGGCCCGCACGCTGCTTGACGGAGACGTCGCCGTGGCGGAGAAGTAGTTTTTATCGCATACGACGGAAAAGGGCTGGTTTCTTCCGTAGGCGGAGACCGGCCCTTTTCTTGACCTTTCCTACAGACCCTTACGGGGACAGAATCTGACTATGACCAACGAATCCGACTTTCAGCTGTCGAGCTACGATTACGAACTGCCGGAAGAGCGCATTGCGCAGTATCCGCCGAAGGAACGCGGCGCGTCCCGCCTCATGGTGCTGGACCGCTCGAGCGGCGGGAACATCCATACCACGTTTGCCCATCTGCCCGAATTTCTGCCCGAGGGCGCGCTGCTTGTGGCCAACAATTCGTGCGTGGTGCCCGCGCGCCTTTTCGGGCATCGCCCCACGGGGGGCAAGGTGGAGCTTCTGCTGCTCACGCCGCCGCCGCTTCTCAAGGCCTGTGCGGTTGAGGAGAACGGCTGGAAAAAGGCCCCGGCCGAAGTGCTGCTCCGGCCTTCCCGCAGCATTCATCCGGGGGACCGCCTGCGCTTCGATGAATGCATTGAGGCGGAAGTCGTGGAGAAGAAAGACTTCGGTCGGCACGACGTCGTGCTCTTCTGGAAGGGGGATCTTGTGGAGTGTATGCGGCGTATCGGCCGCCTTCCTCTGCCCCCCTATATCAAGCGCGAGCAGAGCGGCGACGATATTGCCCGCTATCAGACGGTGTATGCCGACAGAGAAAAATCCGGCAGCGTGGCCGCGCCTACGGCGGGTCTGCACTTCACCGACGACATGCGCGCCAGACTCGCCCGGCAGGGCATAGGCTGGGCGGAAGTGACGCTGCATGTGGGGTACGGCACCTTCAGCCCCGTGCGCGAAAGCGATATCCGCGAACATCCCATGCACAGCGAGTATGTGGAAATTTCGCCGGAAAGCGCCGAGGCGGTGCGCAGGGCGCGTGCCGAAGGCCGTCCCGTCATTGCCGTGGGCACCACCTCCTGCCGTACGCTGGAAGGCTGCGCCGCGCAGAACGGCGGCGAGATTCCCGCCGGCGGCTGGCACGGCTGGACCAATATCTTCATCTATCCCGGATACCGGTTCCGGGTGGTGGATCATCTCATCACCAACTTCCACCTGCCGCAGTCGTCGCTCATCATGCTGGTGGCGGCCCTGTGCGGCAGGGAACGCATTCTTTCCGCCTATGCCGAGGCCGTGCGGGAGAAGTATCGTTTCTTCTCCTACGGCGACGCCATGTTCGTGCGTTGATCGGAAGTTTTTCCATCCGCCGCATCTTAGAGGGAGGAATCTTTGGGGATGAGGCGGCAAAAGACCCATGCCTCAGGAAGAAGACGCCGGAGCGGACATGCCGCTCCGGCGTCTTGCCTTCTATGGAAAGGCGCTGCCGTAACGCGGGGAGCCTTCCGGCCGTTTCCGTTTCATCCTTGCCGGCGTCCCGGCTTTGTCGCAGGATGAGGGGGATGCCGTGGGAACGGACAGCGGGCGGAGCGAGCTGACGACGGTCCGGGCCGCAGAAGGAGAAAACATGAAAAATCTCATTTTCATCAACGGCCCCATGGGCGTGGGGAAGACGTCCGTCTGCACGGAGCTTCTTCCCCTGATTTCCCCGGCGGCATTTCTTGACGGCGACTGGTGCTGGACCATGTCGCCCTTTGTGGTGAATGCGGAAACGCGCGCCATGGTGCTGGACAATATTGCCCATGTGCTGAACGGTTTCCTGCGCTGTTCGGCGTACCGCTCTGTGCTCTTCTGCTGGGTGATGCAGTATCGGAGCATTGTCGACGACGTGCTCGCGCGTCTTGCCATGGGCGGCGTGAATTTCACGCTCATCACCCTGACGGCTTCGCCGGAGGTTCTTGAGACGCGCATCATGGCCGACGTTGCCCGCAGGGTGAGGAGCCCGGGCGTTCTGACGCGCAGTCTGGAAAGACTGCCTCTGTATGCCGGTATGGAAAGCGTGAAGATCGACACGGGTGCCCTTACGGCAGGGGAAGTCGCGCGCAGCATCGCTGCCATGATAAAAAAGTAAGACCAGTCATATAAAGTTTGACTGGTCTTATAATGGAAAGTTCCGTGAGCTGCGGGGCGCAGCCGGATTACTTCGCTATTTCCCAGATGGAAACGGGCACGGGCACATCCTGTTCGGTAAGAGGGGATACGGGGAGCGTGCACAGGCGTTTATGGCGCAGGCCGTATCCGGGCAGAGTGTCGAGCAGATGATGGAACACGTCTCTGCCCGGCTCCGATATCCAGGCTCTGCCGCCTTTGGGCAGCATGGAGGCGAGGAATGCGGCGATGGGGTCGGCGAAGTCTTTTTCGTACATGATGTCCCCTGCCCAGATGCGGGCGAAGCTTTCCGGCGGGAAGGTGGGGGAGCGCCAGTCCATGACCGTGAAGTTCACGCCCTCTATGCTGTTGAGGACGGCGTTGATCTTCGCGTATTCCAGAGCCTCCGCCTCATAGTCCATGGCGGTGACGTTCGCCCCGAGCCATCGGCCGAGCAGCGCGGTGAACCCGAGGCCGCAGCCCATGTCGAGGCAGTTTTTGTCTCTGATGTCGTCCTGCATTTCCGCAAGCCATCCGGCAAGAGCGAGGGAGGAGGGCCATACCTCGTTCCAGTAGGGGGCCTCTCTGCCCTGCTGTTCGTCCATGGCGGCCCAGAGTTTGTCCATATCGGCGCGGCGTATGTGCCAGATACGCCCGCAGGACTGAAAGAGTCGGTCGAAGGGGGTGAAGCGTTCCATGCGTGTTCCTTGTCTGTTGTTTTCCGGCGCGGGAGCGGCGGGGTCTGGGGAGTATATGCCGCTCTTCGCCGGTGGGGAAGGGGCGGGAAAGGCCCCGGCAAAAGACTTGCCGGGCGTATGCAATAAGGGTATCATACCCCCTCACCTTGGCTTTTCCCGTGAGGAAAAGCCCTGTTCACGGTGTCCGTCCGGGGCGTCGGTGTGCTTGTTGCCCCTTTTGAAACGTCGTGTGCGCTGCCGACGCGCCACGCACAGAGCAAAGCAGGTTTGACATGGATAATAGGGGTGAGGACAGAAAGGATTTCGCCAGGCGTCCCTTCAGAAAGAACGAGGGCGAACGTGGCGAGAACCGCCGCAGAGAGTATGCGGACGGCGGCCGTCCGCGCCGTTTCGAGCGCGGAGCCGATGACAGGAGGGAAGGCCGCAGGGAATTTCGGAACGATCGTCCGCGTACGGATCGCGGCGCTTCGCGCGGCCGTGAGCTCGGTGCGCTCATGGATCTGGACAACGATATTCTGCATCTTGTGGTGCGTCGCGCCCAGATGCTTGCGCGTCTGCGCAGCGGCGGCCGCCTTGCCCCCGAAACCGAAAAGACTCTGCGTACCGCATGGGAAAGCAAGGCCGCCCGTCTTGCCCGCGACAACCGCCTTTCCCGCGATCTTTTCGTTCTTCTGCAGACCATTGAACCCATGACGCGCATGGAGGAAGAGCAGGGCTACTACAATCTGTCCCCCAACGGCGAAGCCGTGGACATCCGCATTCCCGCTCCTTCCGATACCGTGGCCGCCCGCTGCTGGCTGGCCATGGCCGCCGCTTCCGGCCAGGAAACCGCTCTTTCCCGCGTGCCCCTCACCGACGCCGTGATCAGCTCCGTCAAGGTGCTGAACCAGATCGGCGGACTTCTTCGCTGGGAAGAAAACGGCGACGTGCTGAGCCGCGCCGGAAAGGGGCTTGCCCGCAACATGGACAAGGTCATCCATGTGGGCGACGATGCCTTCAACCTCTGGCTCGTCATCGCTCTCTGCGTGGGGATGCCCACGCGTCTCAAGCTTACGGGCGACAGCTCCCTGCGCTTCATCGACATCGCCCCCCTGCGCCACTTCCTTCCGCAGCTCGGCGTGCGTCTGACCAACGTCATTCCTTCGCAGGACGGCCTGCCCGTGCGCATGGAATGTTCCGGCCTCATGCCGCGCGAAGTCCGCATTGCGGACGATCTGCCCGAAGATTTCGTGGCCGCCCTTGTGCTCGCTTCCCCCTTCTGGGAAGGCGACTGCAGGCTTGTTCTGCCCGAACATGAACCCCGTCTTCTGCCGCTCGTGCTGGACGTTCTGGCCGGCTGCGGCGTGAAGTTCTCCCGCAACGGGCGCGAACTCACCGTGGAACGCGGCGTGGTTTCCGTTCCTGCGCAGCCTGTGGTGCCCATGGACGCCTCCGTGGCGGCGACGCTTCTCATGCTTCCCGGCTTCAACGGCGGCAGGGCCGAGCTGGAAGGCGTGTGGGGCAGCGGCGCGGCCTTCTCTCTGGTGGAAAAGATACTGCGCGGAGCCGGACTCAACGTGAAGTACGGCGCGCAGCAGGTGACGTGCACGGGCAAGGAGCGCGAAACTTCCGCCCCCGCGCCCGAAGTCATGGCCGACGTGCTGGCTCACTGTCCGTCCCTTCTGCCTCTGTGCACGGTCATCATGGCCGCCGCCGTGCATGAAGGGGCTTCCGTTTCCCTGCCCGCGCTTTCCGAGGAGGACAGGCATCTCGTCACGGCCTTCCTCGCCCGCTGCGGCGTGGTGGAAAAGGACGGCGTGCTTGCCGCCGTGGAAGACACCGTGCCCGGTTCCTGGGTGGCGCCTTCCGCACACTGGGCCATGGCCTACGCCCTCGGCGCGTTCCTCAGGCCCAATCTGCACCTTTCCAACCCCGGTGTGATGACCGGCCTCTTTCCCCTGTTCTGGAATCTGTACAATACTCTGCCCAACCCCGAACTCAGGCGCAAAAACGCTCAGGAGACCGAAGATGCCAGGCCTGCAAGAAGAAGAGTCATCGCTCAGGGAGTCTATGGAGAGCTTCCTCCTGAACCCGTTGCCGGAGACGATTTCTGAGCTTGAGGCCCAGATGGATGTCATAGCATCGGAGCAGAAACGCTGTTCCGACGCCATACGGCGCCTCATGGCGGCCGAGGACGTGGAAAAGGGCATCGTGTTTCCGCAGGAGATTCATGAACTGCATCAGCGCAAGAACATGCTGGAAACACACATGCAGTATCGCCGGGTGCGCATCAACCGCCTGAAAATGTGGAAGGGCCTGAAGTAGTCCTCTGCGTTCCCGGGAAAGTTCATAGAAAAGTCCGTCCGGGGAGGGGCTTCTGCCCTTTCCCGCAGGCGGACTTCGGCATACAGCGAGGATAGGATGAGCGAACAACAACAATGCCGTCAGTGCGGCACCTGCTGCCGCAAGGGCGGCCCCGCGCTGCACAGGGAAGACGCCCGCCTTCTGACGGAAGGCGTGCTTCAGCTGCAGGATCTGTGCACGTTCCGCGCAGGCGAACTCGTGCGCGACACCTCCAACGATCATGTGGTTCCTCTTCCTGAGGAAATAGTGAAGATCGCCGCGCCCTTCGGTTCCCGCCCCGACGACTGGACCTGCCGTTTCCTCATGGAGGACAACCGCTGCTTCATTCACGGCAGTCACCCGGCCGAATGCCGGGCGCTTTTCTGCGAAGACCCGAAGGCCCTTCTTTCCATGCAGGGAGAAGACAGGCTTGACCGTGCGGCCATTCTCGAGCTTCTTCACGCGCCGCAGTGGCTTGCCGATTCCGTGAAGGCGCATGAGGAGCACTGCAACTATGCCGCGCTTACGGACATAGCCTCCCGTCTGGAAAGTGAGGAGGAGGCGCGCCGCGCCCTTGTTCAGGTCGTGGAATACGACAGGGCGTTTCGTGATCTCATGATGGAAAAGGGCAAGGTGCGCAAGGAGATGCTGGACTTTCTGTTCGGCCGTCCCCTCATGCACACCGTCATCATGTTCGGTATCGACGCCAGGCACACTGCCGACGGCGGCATCACCCTCGTGCAGACCACGAGGGCCACTCTGAAGAGGTAGGCATGATCATTGTTACCGGCGGCGCCGGCCTCATCGGCGCGAACATGATATGGGAACTGAACAGGCACGGCGTGGACGACATCCTTGTGGTGGACAACCTCGCCTCCACGGAGAAGTGGAAGAACCTCTCCCACCTGCGCTACAGCAACTACATGCATCGCGACAGGTTCCTTGAGGAGCTTCGTTCCGGCAAGAAGCTGGAAGGCGTGGAATGCGTGATCCACATGGGAGCCTGTTCCTCCACCACGGAGCGCAACGCCGATTTTCTCATGGAAAACAACTTCCACTATACGGTGGAACTGAGCCTTGCCGCTCTGGAGGCCGGAGCGCGCTTCATCACCGCAAGCAGCGCCGCCACCTACGGCGACGGGGAACTCGGTTTTTCCGACTCCCTGGACATCATGCCGAAGCTTCGTCCTCTGAACATGTACGGCTATTCCAAGAAGCTTTTCGACATGTGGTGTATGCAGCACAAGCTTCTCGGCGAAGTGGTGAACCTCAAGTTCTTCAACGTGTACGGGCCGGATGAGTACCATAAGGGCAGCATGATGAGCATGGTCTGCCGTGCGGTGCCGCAGGTGAGGGAAACCGGAAAGATCCGTCTCTTCAAGTCCGACAATCCGCAGTACGGCGACGGTGAATCCGTGCGCGACTTCGTGTATTCCAAGGACTGCGCCGCCCTCATGCGCTGGTTCATGGAAACGCCTTCCTGCAACGGCATCTTCAACGTGGGCACGGGCCGTGCCCGCAGCTGGAACGATCTTGCCCGCGCCGTGTTCGCCTCCATGGACAGGGAGGCGAACATCGAATACTTCGATATGCCCGAACATCTCAAGGGCAAGTACCAGTATTTCACCGAAGCCGACATGTCCTGGCTCGAACGTGAGAACTGCCCCGTGAAGTTCCATTCTCTGGAAGAGGGCGTGGACGATTACGTCCGCAACTACCTCACCAGAGAAGATCCGTATCTCTGCACGCTGTAAGGCTTTTGGCCTCTGATAAAGGAGGGCCGCCTTTCCGAAAAGGAATGGCGGCCCTCCTTTATGCGGTCATCCGTTTGGCGCGCTACATTTCCACAGCCTCAAATACGGCCGTGATGCTGTTTTTCGAACGCAGTTCCAGCATGGAACCCGTGATGTTCCATTCGTCCACTCCGGCGAACATTTCATGAATGGCGCGGGACTGTTTCTCGCCCTGAGGGCAGAGGCGCAGCGTGGAACTGCCGCCGGAGAAGGTCATTTCCTGACCGTTTCTTTTCCAGTTCATGAAGAAGTTGTTGCATCCGTCCGAGCCGCTGGCCTGTCCGTTGTCGCGCAGGATAAGGTGGGGTTCGGGCTGATCGGGAAACTGTTCCACGGCCTTGCCGTTGATTTCTCGCATACGCCAGTACGTCTGCAGAAGAGGCGCGGAAGCGTAGTTTTCCGTGGAGCACACGCCGCCCTTCTTGACGAGAAAGACGTTGGAGGCCTCAAGGCCGTTCCCCTGCATACGGCCTTCCAGCACCACGGAGGCGTTGCCGTTTTCCTGCATGATATGGTTGAGCTGGGCATAGCCCTTGCCGGAAGTCAGAAGAGGGATGTCTCTCTGGGAATTGCATTCGGAAAAGACGGGTCTGCCGCCCTGATTTCTGATTTCCCCTTCCAGCAGAAAGCCCTTGGAAGGCCAGGGAAGGTCGGCGGGCTGAAGCTGCACCATCTTTGAGGAGAGGCCGCTCAGAAGAAGACCGCCCCCGGCTTCGCGCGTGGCGGTCACGGGCTTGAGCACTCCCCGCGTGATTTCTATGGTGCGGTTTCTGTCCTTTTCCATCCAGGTGCCCATGTACTGATTGCGGTCGCCGTCCTGGGTGAGCAGGGCGAGTCCTCCTTCCTCCAGGTAGAGGTGGACGGAACTTTCCCTGTCCCCCACATGCATCGTGCCTTTGTAGCTGGCGGGCGTTTTCAGCGGAGGCAGCTGATGCTCGCCCGGCATGGTGCGGTAAAGCAGCACGCGCGGAGAACCGGGCAGGGTGACGTTTTCGTCGTTCTGCGTGGCAAAGAGCGTTTCGCCGCTGCAGAGCACGGCGGCGGCAAGGCGTACTTCCTTGTCCATGGTCTGTTCCAGATAATAGACGCGGAAGGGAAGCTGACCGTTCCCGGAAGCGGGCATGATGGATACGGCTACGGGAATGGGGGAATGCAGGGGGAAGATCTGGACATGCACCATCACCTGCGGGGGAAGGGCCATGCGTTCGCGGTAGAACAGCGTGCCTTCCAGCCGGCCTACTCTGGCCCGGCTTTTCTTCCAGGTGACGGAAGCGCCTTCGGCATCGGTGAAGCTCAGGCTGCCCGTGCGGGATTCCTTGAGAACGAGCTTTCTTTCATGAACGCTGCCCCCCGGCGAATCCATGGTGGAGAGGGTGAGCACGCCGTTTTCCAGATGCCAGCTCACGCCGGAAAGGGCCGTCTGACCGGGAAGTCCGAGGGTGCCGTCCTCATCCAGAAAATAGAGGCGGTCCTGTTCGTCCACCCATACGCCGCCAAGGTCGCGCGTGGTTCCCGATGTGGCGACGCATGAGGCGAGAAAAAGTGAACAGAAAAGAAAAAGCAATAAGTTACGCATAGGGTTTCCTTGTCAGGCCAGGGCGATGAGATCGTACTCCCTGGTTTCCGTGATGTCGGCTTCCACCATGGCCCCCCTTTCCACGCCCGGGCCGCTGATATAGGTCAGGCCGTCCACATCAGGGGCCTGGAACCATGTGCGGCCGGTGTCAAGGCCCGGCCATTCGTCGGAACTGTCGTCGACCAGCACTTCCATACGCTGCCCGGCGTATGCGGAGAGAATGTCTTCGCTGATGGAGCTCTGCAGTTCCATGAGCGCGTCCTTGCGGCTTTCCTTGACGTCCTCGTCGATCTGATCCGGCATGGAGGCCGCCGCCGTGCCGTCTTCAGGCTGGAAGGCGAAGACTCCCATATGGTGGAAGCGGTTCTTTTCCACAAAATCCATGAGGGTGCGGAAATGTTCGTCGCTTTCTCCGGGGAAGCCCACCATCATGGTGGTGCGCAGAGCGGCTTCGGGGAACACGTCGCGTATGCGGTCCACCGCTTCCTGCGGGTTGCCGGAGAAGGGACGGCCCATGCGCCTGAGCACATCCGGGTGGGCGTGCTGCAGGGGCATGTCGAAATAGGGAACGAAGGGGGCTCCCGCTTCTTTCAGGAAACGCAGAAGATCGCGGGTGAGCCCGGCAGGGTAGAGATAGAGCAGGCGCAGGCGGCGCAGTCCGTCGAGGGAAAGGAGCTTTTCCAGCAGAAAGCGGGGGTCCTTGCCGAAGTCCGTGCCGTAGGCGGTCACGTCCTGAGCCACGAGAATGAGCTCCTTCACCCCGTCGTTCACCAGGGCGGAGGCTTCCGTAACCAGGGCATCCGCATCTTCGGAGGCGTACTGGCCGCGGATGGAGGGAATCGCACAGAAGGAGCAGTTGTGGCGGCAGCCTTCGCCTATCTTGAGCCAGGCGTAGGAAGGACCGGTGCTGAGCAGACGGCCGGGGGCGGGAACGTCCAGCCTGAGGGCGTGGGAAAGCTGCGCCGCCCAGGTGTTGATATCGTCGGTATGCAGCCACAGATCCACTTCCGGCAGTTCCGCCGCAAGGTCGGCGATGCCGTATCTTCCGGGCAGGCAGCCCGCCACGGCGAGGAAGGGCCTTTTGCCCCGGGGAAGGGAACCGATGTCTTCTATCATCTCCACGACGGCCTGCACGGATTCCTGCACGGCGGGGGCGATGAAGGCGCAGGTGTTGATGAACACAAGGTCGGCCTGTTCGGGCAGGTCCACAGTGACGACGGGCCCGAGGGAACCCAGCAGCCGTTCGGTGTCGACGCGGGTCTTGGGGCAGCCAAGGCTTTGGGAATAAATACGGAGCATAGTACCTTCGGAACAGGCCTGGACTTGTCAACAGGACTGGCCTGCGATATCCCTTTCTGCCATGAAAACCGCCTTTCGGCAAGGAGACCCCCATGGCAGCTTCCCGGACGCTCATTCTCGCCACGCACAATCAGGGCAAGGTCAAGGAACTTCGCGAACCGCTGGCCCGGTTCGGTTTTGAAGTGAAAAGCCTGCCGGAGGATTTTCCCGACATAGAGGAAACGGGTACCACCTTTGAGGAAAACGCCCTCATCAAGGCCCGCGCCGTGGCCGACATGCTGCATCTTCCCGCCGTGGCCGACGATTCCGGTCTGGAGGTGGACGCGCTTGGAAAAGCGCCCGGCGTGTACTCTGCCAGATACGGGCAGGACTGGCCTCTTCTGGAGGGAGAAAGCAAGGATGAGCGCAACAACAGAAAGCTCCTTGCCGCGCTGGAAGGGGTGCCGGAGGAGCAGCGCACCGCGCGCTTTCGCTGCTGCATGGCCATGGTGCATCCTTCTTCCGGGAAGGGCGCTCCGGCCGATCTCGTCGCCTCGGGCGCGTGGGAAGGGCGTATTGCCGGAGTTCCTTCCGGCACGAACGGTTTCGGTTACGATCCGCTTTTCTTCGACCCTGAACTCGGCTGTACGGCGGCGGAGCTGGACCGCGAGGCTAAGATGGCCCGCAGTCACAGAGGAAAGGCGCTCAAGGCGCTGCTTGAGGAGCTCGGCAGAAGGCTGAGCTGAGCGCTGTAAGAATGCCCGAGTCGCAACTCGGGCTTTTTCTTTTTAAAAGGAATCGGCTGCGGCAGTCTACTTTTCTGCGCGGCACAGCTCGTGCAGGGCTTCCTTGTCCAGTATTTCCAGCCGGGTTCGGGTGAATTCCCCAAGGATGCCCCTTTCCCTCAGGTCGTGCAGGATACGGCATACCGTGCTTCTGTGCAGTCCGAGGGCGAGGGCGAGGTCGGACTGGGAGAACTTCGGCTTCAGGCGGAGGGAGGCGTCTTCCTGAAGGCGGAAGAGATAGCGGCAGACCAGGTTTTCCGGGGAAAGCCCCACGCTTTCCTCTATCTGCCCGAAAAAGGCCCCGGCCTTCAGCATGAGCGACTGCACGAGGTTCATCATGAGTTCGGGGTATTGCAGCACGAAGTCGCGGTTTTCCAGCAGCGACTTGGGGAACTGGTAGATTTCGCAGGGCTCCATGGCGAGAAAAGAGGCCGTGCTGAGAGGGGCGACGTGCATACAGCTGAGCTCGTTGAAGATGCAGCCTGCGCCTATGTGCAGGAAGATGCGTTCGCTGCCGTTTTCTCCCAGGGAGGAGAGGCGTATCAGCCCGGAGTCGAGAAAGGCGAAGACGTCTCCGCCCGGAAAGTCCGTCCAGCGCCTTCCCTTGTCCAGATGCAGGTGTTTGCCCAGAGAAAGCGCCCTGCGCCACACGCTGTTCTGTTCGAGCATGGCAATGACGTTGTTTTCCTTCCATACGCCCGCATTGGAGGGGACGTGACTGCTGCTGGCGCTTTTCATGATGTTTTCCGTCGGGAAAGGGTGCAGGGGAGAGGGGAGCTTGTCCTTGTGTCATGGTAGTCCCGAACGGCGGGTAAAACAAGAGCCGCCCGCGCTTCGGCGCAGGCGGCTCAGGGAAGAGAATGCATGGGGGATTACAGGCCCATCATGGGCCAGATGAAGGCCGCCGCGACAAGAACTGCCAGAGACACCAGGAACATGCGTATGGTCATGAGCGTCAGCACATAGCGGATGCGCACATAGCCCGTGGCGAACATGATGAGCGCGGGAGCAAGCTCATAGGGAAGGAAGAACTGATCGAGTCCGTAGAGGAAGCTGTAGAGCACGGGCTTGATGGGCATACCGAGGCTGGTGGCTATTTCCGCCATGGGAATGCTGAGGCTGGTGGCGGCGGCCACGGGCGTGAGCACCAGGTTGGAGAGCACGCCCACCCAGTAGGCGAAGAAGGCGGCCAGAGGCAGGTTCTGAATTTCGCGGAGTATGGGCATGAGCTTTTCGGAAAGCCATGCGGGGATGCCGAGGCTGCCTGCGATGATGCCTATGGCCATGCAGCCTGCGATGAAGAAAAGAATGGAGAACTGCACCTTTTCGATGTCTTCGCTGCCGAGCAGGCGGAAGAGGGGCGTGAAGCCCAGCAGAACGATGGCGCAGAACACATAGTAGCCGGGAATATGGTGTATGGGTTCGGAAATGAAGCCGATGAGCGCGGCCACGGTGAGCAGGAGCGTCTTCTTTTCATCGCGGCTCATGGCGCCGAGCTTCTGCAGTTCTTCCGAAGCCACGGCGCGGCAGCTTGCGATGTGCACGGCAAGTTCCCGGCTGCCGAACACATGGAGGATGCCGTAGGCCGCCAGCGCATGAAGGGCCTGGAAGCCCATGTTCTCAAAGGCGAAGCTGAGCCAGGTGAAGGGCACGCCCATGTCCTTCACCATGAGCAGGCCGATGATGCCCGTGTTGTTGGGCAGATACATGGCCGAAGGAATGGCGGCGCCGAAGAAGGCCGCGAGAATGATGGTGGCGGAGGAACGGGAATCCTTGTCCAGCTTGAGGCTGGCGCACATGCCCTGCGCGATGGTCATGAAGATGATCATGACGGTGATGACGTCGGGAATGATGGCGGCGAGCACCAGACCGGCCAGCAGGAAGGCCGCGTACAGACGGACGGGGGTGGTGCCTATTCTGGTGAGCAGCACCAGGGCGATGCGGTTTGCAAGGTTGCACTTGTCCATGAGCACGCCGAGCAGCATACCGCACATGCTGAGCCACGGAATGGGCGCCGTCCAGCCCACGAAGGCCATTTCCGGCGAGGCCACGCCCGTGATGATGTAGTACATGAGCAGCAGAACGACGGTGGCGAAGTTCGGCAGGAGGCTGGTGGCAAACATGGCGATGGCGAGAATGGTGCCGAACCAGTACATGTTGACCTGCGGCCTGGCAGGATCGTACAGCAGGAAGGTGGCCAGAGCTGCGACGCCGAAGCAGATGAGCCAGCTCAGCAGCTTGTTTCCCTTTAAAGAGGTGACGGAGACGGAAGGCATGGGTGCTCCTTGAATTATTTGAGGTGACGGTGCGCTGAATCCTCAGCCGGTGTTTCCTTTCTCAAACTGCCGGGAATGATAAACGCGCTTTTTTCTTTCGCGCTGTCCTTTTAAAGACATTTTTTACAAGCTGCGTGAAAAAACTCTCCGGCAGGGGCCGTATGCCGGAAAATACGCCGTTCTTCCCGGAAAAAAATCGAGAAGCCGGTTCCCGGCGGCGTCATCTTCCGAAGATTTTTTCGGCAGAACAGGGGAAAATCACGCGGAAAAGCCTGTATGAAAAAGATAAAAATCTATAAAATCAATGGGATATATAAAATTTTCCGGTAAAAAAAGAAAAAAATGATATTGTCGCACAAGAGACATAAAAAAAGAGTCATCCTGTTATGCTTTTCTTATGGGAAGAAAGGAACAAGTGCGGCCTTTTTTCGGAAGGAGCCGTCTTCCCATCCCCGGCGCAGACGGCTCCGGGGGGCACGGCCAACGGATTCATGCAATTTTTCCAGCGTCCCGCTGGGACATACAGGAGGCAACCATGGGTTATCCCACCATTTATCCTACCGGCGTCACCGTGTACAATCCCGAGAAGGCGTGGAGCGGCTATACCGTGCTTCCGCTGGAAAACGACGGTTCGCTGCTCATCGACATGAACGGTACCGAAATCCGCAAATGGAAGAATCTGCACGGTTTTCCGGTGAAGCTCTTCCCTCAGGGGCGTCTGGTGGCCAGCTCCGGTATGCGTCATCCGAAGTACGGCCTTCAGGATCAGCGCGACCTCATTCAGGTGGACTTCGACGGCAATATTGAATGGCAGTGGAATCAGGCCGAATTCATCACCGATCCGGGCGAGGAACCTCAGTGGATGGCCCGTCAGCATCATGACTTCCAGCGCGAGGGCAACCCCGTGGGCTACTATGTGCCCGGCATGGAACCGCGTATCGACGGCGGCAACACGCTGGTGCTGGCGCATAAGGACGAACATATTCCCTTCGTTTCCGACAAGCTTCTGCTTGACGACGTGGTGTACGAAGTGAACTGGGAAGGGGAAATCGTCTGGGAATGGCACTGCTGCGACCATGTGGAGGAAATGGGCTTTTCCGAAGAGGCCCGCAACGCCATGAGCCGCAACCCCAATTACCGCGGCGGCAGCCTTGTGGAAGATTCCCCGGCCATCGGCGACTGGATGCACATCAACTCCATGTCCGTGCTCGGACCCAACAAGTGGTATGATGCCGGCGACGAACGCTTCCACCCCGACAACATCATCATGGACGGTCGCGAGACCAACATCATCTTCATCATCAGCAAGGAAACCGGCAAGATCGTCTGGAAGGTCGGTCCCGACTACAACGCCACGCCGGAACTCAGGAAGCTCGGCTGGATCATCGGTCAGCACCATGCCCACATGATTCCCCGCGGCCTGCCCGGGGAAGGCAACATCCTTGTGTTCGACAACGGCGGCTGGGCCGGATACGGTGCGCCGAACCCCGGCGCGAAGGACGGTACCAAGTCCGCGCTGCGCGACTATTCCCGCGTGCTGGAATTCAACCCCGTGACGCTGGAAATCGAATGGCAGTACACCCCCAAGGAAGCGGGCTTCGTGATTCCGCTGGATGCCTGCCGCTTCTACAGCCCCTTCATCAGCTCCGCCCAGCGTCTGCCCAACGGCAATACCCTCATCACCGAAGGTTCCGACGGCCGTGTGTTCGAAGTCACGCGCGAGCATGAAATCGTGTGGGAATACATCTGCCCCTACCGCACTGCGGAAAACGGCAAGATGAACTTCGTGTACCGCGCCTACCGTGCTCCCTACGAATGGGTGCCTCAGCTTGAGAAGCCCGTGGAAACTCCCATCGTTCCCCTCGATCCCGCCACTTTCCGCGTGCCCGGCGCGGCGCCTCTGGGCGTGAAGGAAACCGTGGTCATCGAGGGCGCCATCGACGGCTTCGCCAACGCCGGAACCTGCGTGGCGGCTACGGACTGATTTCTTCTCTTACTCTCTCTCCTCCTGCCGGGAGGATATTCCCGGCTCCGTGCGGAGGTCCTGCCCTCCGCACGGACATGAAAAAAGCGGCCCCTCTCCCTGGGAAGAGGGGCCGCTTTTTTTTCGGAAGAAAACCTACCTGCTCTTTACCGGGAAATGATTGTGAGGCGTGTAGGTATAGGATTCGCTGAACAGCGGAGAGGTGATGATGTAGTCCGCCGTGGCGCGATTGTTGGCGATGGGAATGTCGTACACCTGAGCGATGCGAAGCAGGGCCTTCACATCGGGGTCGTGGGGCTGGGCCGTGAGCGGATCGGAGAAGAAGACGATGATGTCGATATGGCCTTCCGCCACCTTGGCGCCTATCTGCTGATCGCCCCCGAGGGGACCGCTGAGATAGGGCGTAACGGGCAGGCTCGTGCGTTCATTGATGAGGCGCGCCGTGGTGCCGGTGCCGCAGAGAAAGTGGCGGGCCAGAATCTGGCTGTGTTCCGCGCACCATTCGATGAGGCTTTCCTTCATGTTGTCGTGAGCGATAAGGGCGATGTGCTTGGTGGCGCTCATGGTCTTTTCCATGTGATTCCTCGCTTTGTTGTCCGGCCGGACCTTCCGGCTCGCGTTATGCTTCTTTCTTCGTTGCGGCCAGCATAGGCGGAGTGTGTGAAGCCTTCATGAAGGCAATCATGTTTCCCCACGCTTTTCAACAGGAAAAATGGTCGAACCCTGCCGAGTGCGGGCTGTGCCCGTTGAGGGTGAGGGGGCCTTTGCGCACGGTTCCCAGCAGGAGGGAGGGCGTGTCGAAGGTGGAGAGAACACGGGAAAGCTCGGGCCAGAACTGTGCGGGGCAGGTCCCTGCCAGAGCATAGTCCTCTCCGCCTTCAAAGGCAAAGTCCGGGGCGCAGATGCCCGTTTTTTCGGCGTAGCGCAGAATTTCCGGGGAAAGATCGTCCGCAGAGAGGACGATATCCGCCCCGAGGCCCGTTTTCGTTCCCGCCAGAAGGCGCGGCAGATCGCGGGCGAGTCCGTCGGACACATCCATGAGGGAAAGACGATCCTCCAGTTGATGGTGCAGGGCGAAACGGGCCAGAGCTGCGCCTTCCTTTGCCAGAGGCAGGGGATGCAGATGGGCGGCGCAGGCTTCCGGCCAGTCTTTTCTGGTCTTTTCACACGCTTCGGCGTCGGGACATGCCTCCAGCAGGGTCAGGCCGAGCCGCGCCTGTCCCACGCCGCCGATGAGAAAGATGATGTCGCCCTCCTGCGCCATGCCGCGGCGAAGGCCCCGGGGCAGGCCCTCCGGCAGTTCGCCCCATGCCGTGACGCAGATGTTCAGCAGGCTGGAGCGCGCAAGGTCGCCCCCGGAAAGGGCGAGGGAAAAGCGGTCGCACAGCTCCTTCATGCCGCGGCAGAATTCGGAAAGCCACGCTTCGTCCTCCCTGCCCGTAAGGGTAAGCCCCATGGAAAGTCCGGCGGGCGTGGCGCCGCTTGCGCCTATGTCGCTGATGTTCACGGCAAGGGCCTTGTAGCCCGTATCATAGGGCGTGAAGTAGCGGGTGCGGAAGTGCGTGTCTTCGGCGAAGATGTCCGTGCTCACGGCAAGGGGCGCGCCCGGCCTCAGTACGGCGCAGTCGTCTCCCCTGCCCAGAAGCAGGGAAGGATGTTCCGCGGAAAAGAAGCGGCCTACAAGAGCAAGAATGTCGTCTTCACCGGTCATGTTCATGACTCTCCAGGGTAAGGTAGTCGGCAAGAATGATTTTCAGCCCGAAGCCCGGGAAGTGGACGCGGTACTTGTCCGGCGGAATTTCCTCCACGATCTTGCCGCGGCCGAAGAGCCGGTGGCGGCAGAAGCCGAGCTTCTTTTTCGCGGGCTTTTCCTCGGGGGATTCTTCCAGCCTGCGCCCGGTTTTCGCCGCCTCGCGCACGGCGGCCATGTAGGCGTCGTCCGCATCTTCGCGCGGGCGAGGCGTGAAGGCGTCGTCCCGTTCCACGGGCGGCCAGTCGTCCGTGCGCCTGCGTTTCTGCTCCTTCGCCTCGTCGTCATCGAAATGCCACGCCCTGCGGCGCGGGGCGGCGAAGAAGTCCGGGGACGGCGCGCTCTGTACCTTTCTTTTCGCCAGTACGCCGCCGTAGTTTTCGTAGATTTCCTCCATCATGTCCGGGGGAAGTTCGCGAACAAAGGGGCTGGGGGAAGCGGGTTCCCTGTCCCCCGAGGAGCGGCTGTAGATGCTGAGCGGAGAGAAGAGATCCAGCGTGTCCTTGGCGCGCGTGCAGGCCACATACATGAGGCGGCGTTCTTCTTCAAAATCCTCCGGTCTTACCAGCGCGTGCCGGGAGGGGAAGCGGTCTTCCACAAGGTCGATGATGAGCACGGCCGACCATTCCAGGCCCTTGGAGGAATGCACGGTGGAAAGGGTGATGCGGCGCTCGTCCTCTTCCTCCACGGGAGCTTCCTCGGGGCTGTCGAGCGAAAGATCGGCCAGAAAGAGCTGAAGGTCGTCGTAGGTGGCGGCGATGGTGGACATTTCCTCCAGGCCCTGCAGGCGGCGGGGCCAGTCGTCGGGGAAAAGTTCCTCCATCTTCGGCCGGTAGTGTTCCAGAATACGGCTTACGACTTCTTCCGGGCGGGCGTGTTCCATGCGCAGGGAGGCGATGAGCGCCATGTTTTCCTGAAAGTCGGGCCATCGGGAGGAAGCCTTTTTCAGCGCGGCTTCGTCGCTGCCCGAGGCGAGGGCGAACAGCCTGCGCGAAGTCTTGGGACCTATGCCCCGGGAAAGCGCGGCGATGCGGTCGAAGGAGGGCAGATCCAGAGGATTGTTCACAAGCCTTGCAAAGGCGATGACGTCCTTCACATGGGCGGCCTCGGCATAGCGGAGTCCGCCGTACTTGCGGAAGCCTATGCCGCGCTTGTTGAGCTCGAGTTCCAGGTGATAGGACTGATAGCCGGAACGGAAGAGCACGGCGATTTCTTTTGCCGGCACGGTTTCGAGCAGTTCCTCGACGCGGCGGGCGGCAAGCTGGGCCTGGCTCAGGTCGCTCAGGGGGCGGTACAGCGTGACGGCCGCCTCGGAAGGCTTTTCCCGGCGGGAGAACAGGTGCTTGCGGTAGCCTTCCGTACTGTGGGAAAGCAGACTGTTGGCCACGTCGAGCACGGGCTGCACGGAGCGGTAGTTCTCTTCCAGCCGTATGATGCGCGTGTTGCGGAAGAGCTTGGGGAAATCGAGGATGTTGTGCACCGTCGCGCCGCGGAAGGCGTAGATGGACTGCGCGTCGTCGCCCACGGCCATGATGTTGCCGTCTTCTCCGGCCAGCATACGTACAAGGCGAGCCTGCACCTTGTTGGTGTCCTGATATTCGTCCACCATGATCTGGCCGAAACGCATTTTCTGGGCCGCCAGAATGTCGGGCTTGTCGATGAAGAGCTGTTCCAGTTCAAAGAGCAGATCGTCGTAGTCCATGAGGGAGTGTTCGCGCTTGTACGCCTTGTAGGCTTCCCCGAGCTTCACAAGGTCGGAGGCGTGGGGCAGAAGGTGCTGCGCCTCGCGGGAGAGCACTTCCTCAAGCGTCATTTCCTTGTTGCGCGCCTTGCTGAGCAGGCCGAGCACGGCCTGCGTGCGGGGGAAGCTCCTGTCGCCCTTGCCGAGAGCCAGGCTTTCCTTGCAGGCCTGTATGGCCGAGGTGCTGTCGGAAGTGTCCATGACGGAGAGCGTCCCGCCCGTCCAGTCCGGGGCCCAGCGGCGCAGCACGGAAAAGGCGAAGCTGTGAAAAGTGCCGCCCTGCACGCCGAAGAGCTGATGATCGAGAAGCTGGGCGGCTCTGTGCAGCATTTCCTGCGAGGCCTTGCGCGTGAAGGTGAGCAGCAGCATGGACCTGGGGTCCACGCCCTGTTCGGCAAGCCATGCCAGGCGGTACACGATGGTGCGGGTTTTGCCGGAGCCTGCGCCGGCAATGACCAGCATGGGGCCTTCCGGCGCGGTGACGGCCGCTTTCTGGGCCTCGTTCAGGTGGGATATGTCGAGCATGGCGTTCAATCGCGGGAAGGCGCGTCGTTTTCAGGTTCGCAGGTCGTTTCCGCAGGCGCGCCCGCCTCGCGCAGCCTCGCCCACAGCTCATCCAGCCCGAGGCGCGTGACGGAGGAAACCACCACGGGCCTTTCTCCGCCGAGAATCTTTTCCCAGGTCTTCTGCTGGGCGGAGCGTTCCTTCAGCGTGCATTTGTCCGCCTTGGTGAGCACGGCGATGACGGGCAGGTTCTTCGCCCGGGCAAAGTCGGCCATGACGCGGTCGGATTCCTGCGTGGGGATGCGGCAGTCGATAAGCAGCACGAGGGCGCGCAGCGTGGGCGTCTGCTCCAGATATTTCTGAATGAGGGCCGCCCAGTTGCGTCTTTCCTCATGACCGCGCCGGGCGTAGCCGTAACCGGGAAGGTCGGTGAGGCAGAACCCGTCGGGGTTGACCCTGAACAGGTTCACGGAACGGGTCTTGCCCGGTTCGGAGCTGACCTTGGCCAGTTTTTTCCTCCGGGCGAGGGCGTTGATGAGGGAGGACTTGCCCACGTTGGAGCGCCCTGCCAGCGCGAGCTGCGGCATGTCGTGCGAGGCGTCTTCCAGCTGTTCCAGCGTGTAAAGGGTGGCCAGCAGTTCCAGAGTCGGTTCCGGTCTTTTTGTTTTTTCGGCGGACGTGTCGGTCATGGCGCTCCTCGCGAGTTGACAAAGTGAGCCTCTATCGGACAATATATCTTGCTTTGCGGAAAGAGCTGAGATTAGCCTTCTCCGGCTGAAAAGGCAAATATTCCGCAGGGGCCCTTCGCAGGGCGAAGGGCGGGTTTTCCCATAAGGGAACTTGACGGGCCGCCTGCCGGCCCGTTTCGGATGTTTATAGTAAATACCGTATTTCTGCCTGGAGGCATCATGTATTCCACGACTGACTTTCGCCGCGGCCTGAAGATCGAGATCGACGGCACCCCTTATGAAATCGTTGAATTCCAGCATTTCAAGCCCGGCAAGGGCGGCGCCATGGTGCGCACCAAGCTGCGCAACATCCTGAACGGCCGCGTGGTGGACAACACCTTCCGTTCCGGCGAAAAGGTGGGCAAGCCCGATATGGAACAGCGCGACATGCAGTACCTGTACCGTGAAGGCACCGACCTCATCTTCATGGATATGACCACCTACGAACAGATCTCCCTGCCCGAAGCCGATACCGACGGCAAGGCCGACTGGCTGCTGGAATCCCAGCAGTGCCGCGTGCTGCTCTACAACGGGCAGCCCATCGACATCGAAGTGCCCGTGAGCCTCGTCATGACCGTGACCAAGACCGAACCCGGCGTGAAGGGCGACACCGTTTCCAACGTGACCAAGCCCGCCACTCTGGAAACCGGCGTGGTCATTCAGGTGCCGATCTTCGTGAACGAAGGGGATCGCGTCAAGGTCGATACCCGCACCCGCGAATATCTCGGCCGCGATTAATCCGGCTTTTTTCCTTTTGCGCTGCCGGCAGGACGTTTCGCGCCCTTCCGGCAGCGTTTTCATTTTTGGGCGGAAAAGCCCCGGGAAGATGTTCCTGAGGGCGCGCACCGCATGAAGGGGATCATGAATGTACGGACACAGGCTGATACGCGAACTGCTCGGACTGCTTTTTCTTTTCTGCGGTCTGCTTATGCTGCTCAGTCTCTGGAGCTATCATGCCGGTGACCCGACCTTCAATCAGGCCGTGAGCATACAGGCCTCGTCCGTACACAATGCGGCGGGTCTTTTCGGTGCGTATCTGTCCGGTTTTCTGGTGGACAGCTTCGGCGTCGGCTCCTTCCTGTGGGTGATTTTCTTTCTGGCCGTGGGCGCGGGACTCGTTTCCCGCTGGCTGGTGCTCAAGTGGTACCGCTGGGTGGGGTATCTTCTGCTTTTTCTCTGCGTGCTCGTCACCTCCTCCGCCTTCGACATCGCGCTGCACGGCATACACGGCGGCGGCATCACGGGACAGTGGCTTTCGGCCCTTTCCATGCTGTTTTTCAGTCCTTCCGGCTCGCTTCTGCTGTGGCTTTTCGTCTTCCTCATCGCCATGGAGCTTTCCTTCAGCATTTCCTGGCTGACGCTCATTTCCCGCTTCGTTTCCTGGGTGATGAGGAAAATTCCTTCCTTCGGCACCACCTACGATCTGCCCGTGCCGCATATTCCGCCGGCGCTCAGGCAACTGGCCTCGAAGATGGGCCGCGCAAAGGCGGGCGGTGCGCGTCCGCGCGCCGTGCTCGATCTCATCGCAGGCAGAAGGAAGAAGGAGGAAGCCGCCGGGGAACGCCCCGTGCTTGACCTGAACCTGCACGACGAGGCCCCCGAAGCGGAGTCCCCGCGGAAGGATACCCCGCGCGAGGAGGATATCGGCGAGCTTCTGCATCTTGTGGAAGGGCCGCAGATGCAGCGCTCCGCCCCTGCGCCGGTGGAGGAGAAGAGCGCTCCGCTGAGCTTCACGCTGGAGGAAGAAGCTCCCGTTTCTGCTCCTGCTCCCGCCCCGAAGGCCGAAGAGGATTTCATTCTGGAGCTGGAGGACCCGGTCGTCGCTTCCGCTGCGGTCGACCCCGCAGTTCCGGAGCCTGCGCCCGCGCGTCCTGCAGATGGGGAAGCGAGCGCACCGGTTTCCACGCCCGTGCAGGAAGCTCCCGCAGCCGTACGGAAGCCTGCGGAAGATACTGCCGAGGAAGAGGATCTCGGCCCTTCGGCCCTTGCCGCGCTTTCCGCACAGTCGCCCATGGGCGGCGAGGATTTTCCCGCCGTGATCGTTTCTTCCTCCCGTGGCGAGGGCCTTTCCCCGGAGCGGGCGGGCCTGTCCGCGCCTTCCCTCCCTGCGGCGGAAACGGTGAAGGATGAGGAATACGCCTCCGTCGATGCCGCCGTGGCCGGAGCCATGGCCGCGCAGCAGGAACTTGCGTCCGCAGCGCCTGTTGCTCCCGCTCCCGTGCTGCCGAAACGCAGAGAGCTTTCCCTGCCGCCCCTCGACCTGCTTTCTCCCCTGCCGGAAGACGATCTTGCGAACCGTCCCGACGGGGCCACGCTGGCCAGACAGGGCGCTGCGCTCATCACCTGCCTCAAGAACTTCAACGTCCATGCCACGCTGGCCCGCATCACCCCCGGCCCCGTGGTCACCATGTTCGAGGTGCGCCCCGCTCCCGGTGTGAAGGCCACGCGCATCACCAACCTGGCCAACGACCTTGCCATGTCGCTCAAGGCCGTGTCCGTGCGTATGCAGGCTCCCGTGCCCGGTACGGATACCGTGGGCGTGGAAGTGCCCAATGAAAAGCGCTCCACCGTGCATTTCAGGGAAATTGTGGAAAACGAGAACTTCCGGCAGGCCAAGTCGCTTCTTACCGTGGCGCTGGGCAAGGATACCGGGGGCAGACCCGTTTCCGCCGATCTTGCCAAAATGCCGCACCTTCTGGTGGCGGGCGCCACCGGCGCGGGCAAGAGCGTGTGCCTGAACGCCATCATTCTCAGTCTGCTCTACCGTGCAAGACCGGATGAAGTGCAGATGATACTGGTGGACCCCAAACGCGTGGAACTTTCCATGTACGCCGATCTGCCGCATCTCGTGCATCCCGTGGTTACGGACATGGATCTTACCAAGAACGCGCTGCTCTGGGCCATCGACGAGATGAACCGCCGTCTTTCCCTGTTCTCCAAGGTGAAGGTCCGCAACATCACCGGCTACAACGAACGCCAGGCCCGACTGCGCGCCGAGGTGGAAGCCGGCGGTTCCATGCCTCTGGATGCGGAAACCGGGGAACCGGAAGATCTTTCCAACATGCCTTTCCTCGTCATCATCGTGGACGAACTTGCCGACCTCATGATGGTGAAGCGCAAGGAAGTGGAAGGCAGCATCGTCCGTCTGGCACAGCTGGCCCGTGCCGCGGGCATACACCTCATCATCGCCACCCAGCGCCCCAGCGTGGACGTGGTGACGGGCATCATCAAGGCCAACTTCCCCTGCCGCATCGCCTTCAAGGTGACGAGCGGGCAGGATTCGCGCACCATTCTCGACGGCGCGGGAGCGGAAAAGCTGCTCGGCATGGGCGACATGCTCTTCAAGCCCAACGGCGGCATGATACAGCGTCTGCACGGTGCTTTTGTGAGCGATGATGAAGTTTCCGCCGTGGTGGAATACTGGAAGCGGCAGCAGCCGCCCTGCTACAAGATAGACTTTGCGGAATTCGGCAACGATTCCGCGGAAGACGCCTCGGAAGACTTCGGTCAGCCCGCATCCCGGGGCAACGATATTGTGGACGACCCCATTTATGCCGAAGCCATCCAGTTCGTTCTGGACAACGGCAAGGTGTCCATTTCCCTGCTTCAGCGGCGTTTCCGCATCGGCTTCAACCGTGCGGCCCGCTTTGTGGAGCAGATGGAGAAGGACGGTCTGCTCAGTCAGGCCGACGGCACGCGCCCGCGCAGTGTCGTTCACCGCTAACCCATGCTTTCCGGCAGGGCCGGAAAAGGAGCAGCCATGATACTCGACGGCAAGGCCACGGCGGCCGCCATACGCGCCGCCCTGCGTGAGAAAATAGAAAAGGACAGGGAAAAGGCGGGGCGCGCGCCCTGTCTCGCCGTTGTTCTGGTGGGCGAGGACCCCGCCTCCCAGGTGTATGTGCGCAACAAGGAAAAGGCCTGCGCCGATGCCGGCATAGATACGGCCTCCTACCGCAAGCCCGCTTCCATGCCGCAGAAGGAGCTGGAGGAATTCATCGCCTCCCTCAATGCCGATCCGGCCATCGACGGCATTCTGCTGCAGCTTCCCCTGCCCGAAGGGCTGGATTCCCGCCCCTGCATCGACGCCATCAGTCCTGAAAAGGACGTGGACGGCCTTACTGCCGTGAATCAGGGCCGCGTGGCCATGAACGAACCGGGCCTTCGCCCCTGCACGCCCGCAGGCATACTGGCCATTCTCGACCATTACGGCATTTCCGTAAGCGGGAAGAAGGCCGTGGTCATCGGCAGAAGCAATCTTGTGGGCCGCCCCATCGCGCTCATGCTGGGCAGCCGCGACTACAACGCCACCGTGACCATGTGCCATTCCCGCACGCCCGACCTTGCCGCCGTGTGCCGTGAGGCCGACATCATCGTCGCGGCTCTGGGCCGCCCGCGTTTCGTCACCGCCGACATGGTCAGGCCCGGGGCCGTCATCATCGACGTGGGCATCAACCGCGGGGAAGACGGCAGGCTCTGCGGCGATGTGGACTACGACAACGTGGCCCCGATCGCATCCGCCATCACTCCCGTGCCCGGAGGCATAGGACCCATGACCATTTCCCAGCTTCTCGTCAATACCGAAAAGGCCTGGAGAAAAAAGCTGCTTTCCGAGTAGCTTCCTGCCGTGATGTCATCGCCCGGAGCGCTCGCCCGGGCGATTTTTTTCCCGGGCATGATCCTGCGGCATGTCTTCCGCATCCGGCGGAGGAACTGCCGGTATGTCCCCTCAGGAAATTTCCGGTTCCTTCTTCGTCTGCTGGCCGTAGGGAATATGGAGTTTGTCGAGCTTTGCGCGCATGGTGTTGGGTTTGAGACCGGCGAGTACCGCCGCGCCGCGCGGGCCGGAAATGCAGCCGTTGCAGAGCTGGAGGAGCCTTGTGAAGTATTCGCGCTGAAGGTCGGCGAAGGAGGGCATGGTTTTTCTGTCCTGCCAGCTTTGCGGCGTGCTTTCCTTGCCGGTGCGGAAAATGACGGCCCCGGTCTGAAGGCCCCGCACGAAGCCTTCGGTCACCACGTTGATAAGCTCCCGCACGTTGCCGGGCCAGGCGTAGTTCAGCAGCTTGTGCATTTCTCCCGCCGCAAGTACGGGTACGGGAACGCCGTAGCGTACCGCCTCCTTGTGCAGTATGCGCTGTACGAGCAGGGGAATGTCGCCGGGGCGGTTTCTGAGCGGCGGAATGTGCACCGTCACCCCCGCAAGACGGAAGTACAGGTCTTCGCGGAAGCTGCCCTGCCGCACCATGTCCTGAAGGTTCTTGTTGGTGGCGCAGACGATGCGGAAATCCACGGGTACGGGAGCGCTGCCCCCCAGTCTCTCCACGGTATGGTTCTGAATGACGCGCAGCAGCCTTGTCTGCGCGTCGAGGGGCAGTTCCCCTATTTCATCGAGAAAGATCGTGCCGCCGTTGGCCCGCTCGAAGCGTCCCTTGTAGTCCTTGAAGGCCCCGGTGAACGCGCCCTTGGTGTAGCCGAAAAGCTCGCTGTCCAGAAGCGTGGGGGCAATGCCGCCGCAGTTCACCGCAACGAAGGGCTTGTCTCTTCTGGGGGAGAGACGGTGCAGTTCCGTGGCGAAAAGGTCCTTGCCGGTCCCGGTTTCTCCGGTGAGCAGTACCGGAATGTCGAAGGGGGCGAGCATCCGTATTTCCCGAGCCACGTCCTTGAGACCCGAGTTCGCGCCCACGATGTCGGCAAAGCCGCTGATCTGCTTGCGCAGGGCGCGGTTGTTTTCCTGCGTGAGTTCCAGGATTTTTTCCATGCGCTGCTGCTGGTAGTGGAAGCGGATGATGAAATAGAGCGGCTTCCACAGTTTTTTCAGAAAATTCAGCTCGTCCTCGGAAAACTCCTTTTCGCTGGAGCAGCCGAAGTAAATGCTGCCCTGTACCTGCCCCCCGTAAAGAAAGTAGAAATACAGGCAGGGCGATTCTATCTTCACCTGACTTGTGATGATGCTGAAGAAGGCGTCCATTTCCTTGCTCGACTTGATGTAGAACACCTTGTCCGAGCTGAACTTCGCCCTGTGTTCGAAAATGCGGTTGATCTGGGCGCGCGTCGGCGTCTTGACGTTTTTGAAAAGGCGTATCCCGTCGAGAGAGATGTGGATGTGGCTGGCTTCCTGGCTTTCGTAGGGAGGAGTGTAGAAAAGGTACGTCAGCGGCAGAATGTCGGACAGATAAAGGAAAAGCGCGTTCAGGCTTTCTTCCAGAGAGTCTTCCTGAATGAGCCGCTCCACGGCGCCGAGGTAGGTTTCACATCGTTCCAATATATGGGAGCCATTATTTTCAAATTCCGAAATATGGGAAGATAATTCCGATATTTCGGACCGCTGATTTTTCATTGTTTTATAACCTCTTGATAATAAAGGAAAAATAGTATGGCACGAAATTAGCATAGAGAAAGGCGAAAAGGCAAGCCTTTTCATCCTACATCAATACTTATGGAATCCGGCCGCTCGTTTTCCCATGGCGCATGGGAAACGCCGGTTCCGGCCGGAAGCCGAACATCGGGAGGAATTCGATGAAACCACTGTACAAGGAAAAGTATCCCCATGTGTTTGCTCCGCTCACCGTCGGCAAGAAGGGGCAGGTGACCTTCAAGTACCGCATCATGGTTCCTCCCATCGGCTCCCAGGGCGATATCGTGGACTCCCATCATCGTCTGAACCGTGACGGCGTGGAATTCTATACCCACTGGGCGCGCGGCGGCGCGGCCTGCATCACCGTTCCCATGGAAATTCCGGCCAACGGCGGCCACCGCGGCGACCTTGTGCTGGATGACGAAGTGGACGGCTTCATCTACATGCACAATCTCCAGCGTCCCGTGCACATGTACGGCACCAAGACGCTGTGCGAAATCTACCATGCCGGCTGCTGTATGCTTCCCTGGCCGGGCTATGACCTCATCAGCTCCAGCGCCTTCATGTACAACGGCCGCATGACCCGCGCCATGGACAGAAAGGACATGGACGATGTCAGAAAGATGTATGTGGACGCCGCCGTCCTCGCCATGCGTTCCGGTTTCGACGGCATTCTGCTGCATTACGGCCACGGCTGGCTGATGAACAACTTCCTCTCGCCCCTGTGCAACAAGCGCACCGACGAATACGGCGGCTCCGTGGAAAACCGCTGCCGTTATCCTCTGGAAATCATCAAGGCCATCCGCGACGCCATCGGCTACGACATGATCATCGAAGTGCGTCTCAACGGCGACGACAAGAAGGAAGGCGGCATCACCCCCGACGACTGCGCGCAGCAGGCTCTGATCTTCCAGGATTATGTGGATATGATTCATGTTTCCTGCGGTACGCGCCTCGACGCTCATGCCCGCCCGAAGATGCACCCCACCTGCTTCGTGCCCGAAGCCCACAACGCCGAAGCGGCCCATACCCTGAAGAAGGCCGGCGTCAAGGTTCCCGTGGGCGTGGTGGGCGCCATAGGCAGCGCGGCCACGGCGGAAAAGCTCATTGCCGAAGGCAAGTGCGACTATGTGCTCATCGGCCGTCAGTCCGTGGCCGATCCGTACTGGTTCAACAAGGTACGCGAAGGCCGTGAAGAGGATATCCGCCCCTGCATCCGCTGCGACTACTGCCTCGACGGCGGCCGCCGCGGTTCCCTGACCACGGAAGTGAACATTTCCGATACCGCCACCTTCGACGGCCACTGCTCCGTGAACCCGCTTTACCGGCAGGGTCAGTACAAGGAATACATGCTGCGCGAAACCACGCCGAAGAAAGTGGCCGTGGTCGGCGGCGGCGTGGCCGGTATGCAGGCGGCCCTCAAGGCTGCCGAACGCGGCCATGACGTGACGCTGTTCGAGCAGGGCGACAGGCTGGGCGGTCAGCTTGCCCTGTACCCCGATCATCTGTGGTTCAAGAACCATGTGCGCGACCTGCGCGAATACTTCATCACCCAGCTTGCCAAGAGCAACGTCACGGTGCTTCTGAATACCAGGGCCACCCCGAAGCTCATTGAAGACGCCGATTTCGACGCCTGCATCGTGGCCGTGGGCGCAACGCAGAACGTGCCGTCCATTCCCGGCATCGAACACGCCACCCTGGCGTGGGACGTGTTCGGTCATGAGGACAAGGTGGGCAAAAAGGTCGTCATCGTGGGCGGCGGATCCGTGGGCTGCGAACTTTCCATTCAGCTCGCAGGCAAGGGGCATGAGGTCACCGTGGTGGAAATGACGAAGTGGCTGGCCGCCAATTCGCAGATTTCCGAACGCATGAGCCTTGAAGAGCACATGGGCCTGAACCATGTGAAGGCGCTGACCGAAACGCTCTGCGTCGGCATTTCCGACAAGGGCGTGACCGTATGCGACAAGGAAGGAAAGGAATCTCTTCTGGAAGCCGACACCGTCATCGTGAGCGCGGGTTCCCGTTCTCTCGCGGCGGAAAGGGACTCCTTTGCCGATACCGCCTTCGACGTTATCAATGTGGGCGACTGCGACAGTGTGGGCACCATCAGAACCGCCATCGAATCCGGCTGGGATGCCGCTGCCCGCCTGTAGGAACAACCTTTACCGGGAAGACGCGTATGCGTCTTCCCGCCATGGAAGCGAAGGAAGGGCGCTCCGGCGCGGCAGGCAGTCTCCGCACTGCCGGAGCGCCTTTTCCGGGTTTTACCACCGAATGTCCATTTTGCGAGAAGGAGTCCTCATGAATCTGCGTTCCGTTCTTTGTGTGGTTCTTGCCGTTACCGGTATGATGCTGTCGCCTCTGTCTTCGGATGCCAAGACCGTCTTCCGTCTGGCCAACACCGGCGGCCCCAATGACGACTATACTTACGGCTGTGAACAGTTCGCCAAGAATTTGAATGAAATCTCCAAGGGAGAATTTGAAGTGCGCGTGATGAACAACGGCGTTCTCGGCAACGACCGCGTGACCACGGAAATGGCGCAGCAGGGTTCTCTGGACTTCAGCCTCATCGGCCAGAGCCAGCTCAACCTGTTCATCAAGCCCCTTCTGGCCATGGATCTTCCCTATATGGTGGCATTTGAAAAGAACCGCCAGTTCCTCGAAGCATTCGACCCATACACTGGCCCTCTCTACAAGTATGTGGACGGCGAAGCGCAGAAGGCCGGTCTGAAGCTTGTCATGACCCTTGACACCCCTTTCAGAAGCTATGCCTTCACTCCCCGTTCCGGCGTGGAGAATCTGTCCAGCGTGCGCGGCGTCAAGGTGCGCGTGACCATGTCCCCTATTGAAAAGGCCTTTGTGAATGCCCTTGCCATGAACCCCTGCGCCGTGGGCTGGACCGAAGTGTACACCGCCCTTCAGCAGGGTACCGTGGACGGCGAAATCATCAACTTCGGCACCTTCGCTTCCTTCAATAGAGCCGAAATCGAAGACCGTTTCCTTGTTACTCGCCACAATATGGCCAAGATCTTCGTGGTCATGAACAAGGCGAAGTACGACGCCCTTACTCCCGAACAGCAGAAGATGATCCTCGACGCCGGCCGCAAGTCCCAGATGGAAGAATGGGACATGAGCCAGGAATTCGAACGCAAGGGGGAAGAATACTGCAAGCAGCACAACATCAAGCTCATCGAACTCACCGATGCGGAAAAGGCTGAGATCGTGAAGAACCTCCAGCCCCTGTATGACGAATATACCAAGAACATCGATCCTGCGTTCATCAAGCTCATCCAAGACGTACAGAAGTAATGCTCCATTACTGAAAATCTTTTCCGACCGGAGGGGTCCTCCGGTCGCATACCCGTATTTTTTCTTCAGGAGCCCGCTATGGTAACGTTTCAGAAAGTCCTGCGCTGGCTGGATGAAAGCGGCGAAAAGCCCATCATCGTCATAGCCTGCGTAGCATCATGCCTGCTTATTCCGTATCAGGTTTTCGCCCGCTATATTCTCGGCACATGGCTCAAGGTGAACGTCGATACCTCTCCCGTGGAGGAACTCGCCCTGTTTTGCCTGATATGGTGCACCTACTTTGCCGTTCCGCTCGTTATCAAACGGCGTGAAAATATTCGCATGACGGCGTTGATAGACTGGCTGGTTCCTCAGAAGTATCATAATTTTATTCTGATGTTCAACAACATCGCCACACTGGCGCTTACCGTCACCATCATGTGCTTGGCCGTGCGCCTGATCCGCCTGCAGTTCCAGTTCCCGCAGGAAACGCCTACGCTCCGCATACCGTACTGGATTCCTTACTCCGTGCTTCTCTTCGGTTTCTTTGCCCAGAGCGTTCGCGTCATTCAGGATACGCTGAAGCTTATCCGCGAAGAAGGCTGGATGAAGTTCCTCCTGTCGCTATTTTTTCTCGTCTCGGTAGCCGCGCCGGTGGTATGCTTTGAGCACAGCATCATCTTCGTGCTCATGGTTTCACTGTTTGGCGGCATGATTCTGGGCATTCCCATTGCCGTAGTACTGGGCCTTTCCGGAGCTCTCGCCGTACATGCTTCTGGCTTTCTGCAGTTGAACATCATCGCACAGACAGCCTACAACTCTTTGGATTCCTTCCCTATGCTGGCCGTTTTCTTCTTTGTGCTGGCCGGTATCTTTATGGGTAAGGGCGGGCTTTCCGGTCAGCTTATCGGCCTTGCCGACATGATGATAGGGCGCCGTACCGGCGGCTTGGCCATGGCCACGGTCATTGCATGTACCTTCTTCGGAGCCATTTCCGGTTCCGGCATCGCCACCTGCGCGGCCATCGGCATGATCACCATTCCCGCCATGGTGGAACGCGGCTATTCCAAGGCCTTCGCCGGGGCCATCGTAGCGTGCGCCAGCGCCATCGGCGTCATGATTCCCCCGAGCAATCCCTTCGTGCTTTACGGCGTCATCACCAATGTGTCCATCGGCAAGCTTTTTGTGAGCGGCATCATGCCCGGTATCATTACCTGCGTGATGCTTTGCATGACAGCATGGTATATTTCCAAAAAGAACGGTTGGAAAGGCGAGGACAAGGTCTATACTTGGGGTGAAATCGGCCGTGCCGTATGGGAAGCCCGCTGGGCGCTCATGGTGCCTGTCATTATTCTTGGCGGTATTTACGGCGGTATTATGACGCCTACGGAAGCGGCGGGCGTGGCCGCGTTGTACGGTTTCCTAGTGGGTATGTTCGTACTCAAAGGGATCACCCGCGAGAATTTCATCGAAATTCTGGTAGACAGCTCCGTCACCGCCGCCACGGTGCTTTTCCTTGTGGCCATGGCCAGCGTGTTCGGTTATGTGATGGCTATCGAGCAGGTTCCCGACGCCATCTCCGAATGGATGATGTCCATTACGTCGAACAAATTCGCCATGCTGCTCATCGTGAACATTCTTCTGCTCATTGTGGGCGCGCTCATGGAATCGGCTTCGGCCACCCTGATTCTCGCGCCCATCCTCATGCCCATGATGATAAAGCTCGGCGTGGACCCGGTGCACTTCGGCGTCATCATGGTGTGCAACCTGTCCATAGGCTTCATTACCCCGCCTGTGGGACAGAGTCTGTTCGTGGCTGCGGCCATTTCCGACGAACGAACGGAACGTATCGCAGTGGCGGCAGCTCCGCTGCTTGCGTCCATGCTTGTCATGCTGCTTATCGTTACCTATATTCCTGAAGTATCGCTTTTCCTGACGCGCTTCATGTAGTCCTTTCTTCTTGCCGCACGTGAGGGCGAGGTAAGCCTTGCAGGAGGAAAACGGCCCCGGGCTTTGCGTTGAAGCAAGGCCCGGGGCTTTCCTGGGTTCCCATAAGAACGCCCTTGCCGGATGGCGCGCCTTTGCATTCTCATAAGGAGTTTGTTTTCAGAAAAGCGGCACATGCCGGGAAGACACTCCGAAAGAAAGAAGGAATGACGTGAAAAGGTGATGAAATGAAACAGATGGTGCTGCTTCTTCCCGTCGCGGCGGGAATCATGTTCGGTTCCGTGGGCGTATTTGTACGGATCTTGACGACGCACGGCATGGATAATGCCACCATAGTGTTTTTAAGGGCGGTTTTCGCGGCGCTGGCGATGTGTTGCGTCGTTCTTGTCTGCGATGCCTCCCTGCTGAAGATACGGATAAAGGATGTCGTTCAGTTTCTGGGGACAGGCATTCTCGGCATGATGGGGCTTAACCTGTGCTATAATGTGGCCATCAACGAGCTTACGTTGTCCCTTGCCGCCGTTCTTCTAAGTACCGCGCCGTTCTTCGTTATTTTTCTTGCCGCGTTGCTGTTTCATGAGAAGATCACGCCGAAAAAAATATTCTGTCTGTGCCTTGCGGTTGCCGGTTGTGTTCTGACAAGCGGGCTGCTTGAACGGCGGACGGGGCTGAGGATTTCCTCATCGGGAGTTTTCTTCGGGCTTTTGTCTGCGTTGTTCTATGCGCTGTACGGTATCTGTTCAAGGATGGCCACGGACAGACATTATCATACCTATACGATCATCTTTTACAGCGTCGCTTTTACAGCCCTGGTGCTGCTGCCGTGGGCGGATACGGCGAAGATTGGTGAATTCGTTTCCGGCAATGCGGTGCCACACCTCTTTTTTCTTCTTCTTCATGCTCTGGTTACGTCCGTATTGCCGTATATGTTCATAACCTGGGCGCTGCTGTATGCCGAAGCGGGGAAGGTATCCATACTGGCTTCCGGCGGGGAACCGACGGGAGCGTTATGCTTCGGCGTCATGCTTTTTTCGGAAATTCCCACGGCGTCGATGCTGCTGGGGCTTGTCATCACGATTGGTGCTCTGACTTTTGTATGCTGGAATACACAAAAGAATTGATGCCGCTTCCCCTGGGGGGCATGTCAAAGGCATCTTAAACACATCCGCTTCGCAAGCGGGAATATCCGGGGATCAGGTATGAGCAACGTCATCTGCATTACCGGGGCCACCTCCGGCCTGGGGCGCGCGGCAGCGCGGCTTTTCATCGACAACGGCTGGCGTGTCGTCGGTACGGGAAGGCGCAGGGAGCGCCTCGAAAAGATGCGCGGGGAACTGGGGGTGCATTTTTTCGGTCTCTGCTTCGACATACAGAGCCGTGAAGAGACGAAGGCGGCCTTTGACGGCCTGCCGGAGGATTTTTCCGCCGTGGACGTGCTGTTCAACAACGCCGGGCTCTTTGCGGGCGATGGACGCGTGCAGGACGGGGATACGGAAGCCTGGGAAACCATGGTGAACACCAATATTCTCGGCCTTCTTTACTGCACGCGGCTGCTTTTGCCCGGTATGCTCGCCCGCGGCAGGGGGCATGTGGTCAATGTGGGGTCCGTGGCCGGAAGCCGCGCCTTTCCCACGGGCAACGTCTACGGCGCAAGCAAGGCCTTCGTGCGACACCTGTCCGACAACATGCGTTCCGACCTTCTGGGAACGCCCATACGGGTGACCTGCCTGGCTCCCGGCCGTACGCGCACGGAATTTTCTCTGGTGCACAACGCCGGAGACGCAGCGCTGGCGGAAAAGGAATACGCGACGGGCAGACCGCTGGACGCTGAAGATATCGCCCGTGCGCTGTGGTGGGTGGTGCAGTGCCCTCCGCACATGGATGTGAGCTTTATGGAGATCATGCCCACAGGACAGGCCGACGGCGGCCCCCGCTTTGCCGATGTGACCTTCTAGGGCCGAAGCGGCGTTTGTTCCTCCATCGGTCTGCTTTTGCCGCAGAAGGGGCTTGCGGCGTTTTTCCGGGAATCTGCATCACGGACTTCACCGGAAGCGTCGTGTATGATTTTTCGGGCGATGGATCCTTTTTCCCCTTGCGCTTTGCATCCGCCCGGCCCATGCGGGTGCGGAGGCAGAAAAGCCTCCCCGGAATTCTGTTCCGGGGAGGCTTTTCACAGGTATTACAGGCGTACGGGGCATGGCCCCGCTGCGGACTTAGTCGTCCTTGCGTTCGTGACGGCGTTCGCCTCTGTCACGGCGTTCGCCGCGACGTTCGTTGCGGCGGTCGCCTTCGCCGCGTTCACCGCGTTCACCGCGTTCGCGGCGGGCGGGACGGGCCGTGTCTTCAGGGTTCCATTCGATGCCCTGGGCTTCAAGCAGCACGGCCTTGCGGCTGGCACGGATGCGGTCGCCGTTGATTTCAATGACCTTGACCATCATGTCTTCGCCGAGGTGCGCCACGTCTTCCGTCTTTTCCACACGGTTGGTGTCGAGCTGGGAGATGTGCACCAGAGCTTCCAGGTTGGGCAGGATTTCCACGATGGCGCCGATGTCCATGATGCGCTTCACCTTGGCATTGTAGTTTTTGCCGAGTTCCGCGTGCTGGTCGTAGTAGAGCACCATTTCCTTGGCGGCCTGCATGGCCTGCTGGGTGGGGGCGAAGATGGTGATGCGGCCGGAATCTTCGATGTCGATGGCCGCGCCCGTGGCGGTGGTGATGGCCTTGATGTTCTTGCCGCCGGGGCCGATGATCATGCGGATGATTTCGGGATTCACGAACACTTCCTCATGCTGGGGAGCGTAGGGAGAGAGTTCGCGCACGGCGGGCATGGCCTTGGCCATGACGTCCAGAATGTGCAGACGGGCCACGCGGGCCTGTTCCATGGCGCGGGCCATCACTTCGGTGGGCAGGCCGTTGATCTTGATGTCCATCTGGATGGCGCTGATGCCTTCGGCGGTACCGGCGATCTTGAAGTCCATGTCGCCGAGGGCGTCTTCATCACCGAGAATGTCGGTAAGCACGGTGTAGGTGTCGCCGTCCTTGATGAGGCCCATGGCCACGCCGGCCACGGGAGCGCTGATCGGCACGCCTGCATCCATGAGGGAGAGGCAGCCGCCGCACACGGCGGCCATGGAGGAGGAACCGTTGGATTCCACCGTGTCGGACACCACGCGGATGGTGTAGGGGAAGCTTTCGGAAGAGGGCAGCACGGCCTTGAGGGCGCGTTCGGCAAGGTGGCCGTGGCCGATTTCGCGGCGGGACACGCGCACGGACTTCACTTCGCCCACGGTGAAGGGCGGGAAGTTGTAGTGCAGCATGAAGCGCTTGCTTTCATCACCGTTCAGCGTATCCACCTTCTGTTCGTCGGAGGAGCTGCCGAGGGTGGTGACGGCAATGGTCTTGGTTTCGCCGCGGGCAAAGATCACGGAACCGTGGGCACGGGGCAGCACCGAGGCTTCGATTTCGATGGGGCGCACGGTCTTGGTATCGCGGTTGTCGATGCGGGTGCCTTCGTTGATGACTCTCTGGCGCACGAGCTTCTTTTCAAGGTGTTCCAGCACTTCGCCGATGGCGGCCTGGGCGGCCGGATCTTCGGCATAGCGTTCGTCGGTGGCCATGAGGGCCTTCACCTTGTCCTTGACGGCCTTGCGGGCGTCCTTTCTCTGCAGCTTGTCGGTGGTGCGCAGGGCGTCTTCCATGCCGGACTTGATGGCGAGCTCTTCCACATAGGCGAAGAGTTCGGGATCATCTTCCTTGGGCGTGAATGCGCTCTTGGGCTTGCCGACCAGCTTCACCAGTTCTTCCTGAGCGTCGATGAGGGGCTGAATGGCCTTGTGGGCCCAGTTCAGGCCGTCGATGAGATCCTGTTCCTTGACGAGCTTGGCTTCGCCTTCCACCATGACCACGGCGTCGCGGGAGGCCGCGAGCACGATGTCCATGTCGGAGCGCTTGAGTTCCTCATTCGTGGGGTTCAGGATGAACTGACCGTCCACGCGGCCGAGGCGCGCGCCGGCCACGGGGCCCGCGAAGGGAATGCTGGAAATGCAGGTGGCGGCGGAAGCTGCGGTGATGCAGAGCACGTCGGGGTCGTTTTCGCCGTCGGCGGAAATGACGGTGGCGAGCACCTGCACCTCATTGCCGTAGCCCTTGGGGAAGAGCGGACGGATGGGGCGGTCGATGAGGCGGGCCACCAGGGTTTCATGATCGCTGGGGCGGCCGATTTCGCGGCGGAAGAAGTTGCCGGGGATGCGGCCGGCGGCGTACATGCGTTCGGCGTATTCCACGGTGAGGGGGAAGAAGTCCTTGGGGGTGTCGAGCTGGGCTTCGCACACGGTGACGAGAGCCACGGTGCCGCCGCACTGCACCCAGATGGCACCGTTGGCCTGACGGGCCACGCGGCCCGTTTCCAGAATGATTTCCTTGCCGCCTACGGTGGCGGAAACACGAGTGCTGTTGAGCAGACCCATAATGGTTACTCCTGGAAGGAGACTCCGTGAAGAAAGACGAAAATTTCGCCTCTGTTCGCGGATGCTCCTTCCTCGCGTTGAGGTTGGGGGCCTTCGCCCCGTTCATGCAGGATGGGGGAGCGGAATGACTTCCGCTCCCCCCTTGCTTTCGGATCCTTGTCGCGACTACTTGCGCAGGCCGAGCTTTTCGATCAGGGCACGGTAGCTCTGAATGTCGGTCTTCTTCAGGTAGTTCAGCATCTTGCGACGCTGGCCGACCAGCTTGAGCAGGCCGGTGCGGGAATGAAAGTCCTTCTTGTTGGCCTTGAAGTGGCCGGCGAGGCCGTTGATGCGGGCGGTAAGAAGGGCAATCTGAACTTCAGCGGAGCCGGTGTCGCCTTCGTGCTTGGCGAACTGGGCGATAACGGCCTGCTTCTGAGCGGAATCCATAGCCACAGCGGTATCCTCCTCTCTGGCTTCTGCCAGAGGTTAGTGGGTAAAAAGCCCCCGAAGTACTGCCCAGACAGGGCGTTGCCTGTCCATACGGGCTTCCGCCAGAGCCAGGGGCGAGCCGCCTTGCGCCGTGATGAGGGCGCGTTCGCCGGGCTGGAATTCTCCGAACTCCGGCGTGTGGGGAACGGGAATGCCGTTTCTCAGGTTCGCTTCCTGCGCGGGGCTGATGGAAAGGTTCTTCCATCCCGGCAGGGCGGCGCTGATGGGCATGATCCGTTCAGGCAGCTTTTCCGGCTCGGCGAGGATTTCGTCCAGCGTGTGGGCGACATCCAGTCCGAACGGGTGACTGTATTCCCGGGTCAGTTCCGTGAGCATGGCTCCGCACCCAAGTCGAATCCCCAAGCTGTGGGCCAGGGACCGTATGTAGGAACCGGAACTGCACGTTACCCGGAATCGTACGTCGGGCATGTTCACCCATTGAACATCGGCGTACGAAACATGTATGCGTTTCACCTTGGCGGGCACTTCCTTGCCCGCACGGGCAAGCTTGTACAAAGGCTGGCCCTGGTGCTTTGCTGCGGAATAAGGCGGAACAGGCTGTTCCGTCACCTCAAGCCAGGCCGCCACTTCTCTGCGGGCAGCCTGCTCCAGCGCTGAGCCTTCGGCGAGATCATCCTCACCGAGCGGCGTTTCGCCGACGATGGAACCTTCCGCATCCCAGGTGTCGGTGGTCACGCCGAGGCGCAGCGTGCCGCCGTAGGTCTTGACGCCGCCTTCCAGAAGATACCCGGAAAGCTTGGTGGCGTGGCCGAGGAGTACGAGCAGCACTCCCGTGGCCATGGGGTCGAGCGTGCCGGCGTGGCCGATTTTCTTCTGCCCCAGGCGTTTGATCCGCGCGATGCACTGTGCGGAGCTGAGCCCTTTGGGCTTGTTGAGTACCAGTATGCCGTGCTGTTGTTCCATGCGAAAAACGTATGTACCTTTAATTGTCGTGATAGTCCAGCCCCGGATGGGGCGTCTGCGGGAAAAGGCGCGCAGGAGGAAACGGCTCCCGGGAAGGCGGCGCTCTTCTCCCCTGCGCGGAAAAACGGGAGCCTTCAGGCTAGTTCAGAAGGGGCCTCTCCACGGGGTGGGGCGCTTCCACATGGTCTTCCACTTCCGTGCCTCTGGGCGGCGTGAAGGAGAAGTCCCCGTCGGAAACGGAGGCGTTCTTTTTCAGATTGCCAAGCTCGATGGTGTTGGTGTTGCCGTAGAAGTCCATGACCATGGCGCGGCGGATGAGGAAGGTTTCCGGATCGAGCCAGAGCTGGGCTTCGGTGAGTTCCGTGGTGGGATCCTTGGGGTAGAGCAGAAGATGGATGAGTTTTCCGTCTTCCGGAGCCTGGGCGGATTCCACGTCGAAATCGCGGGAAAGGGCGCTTTGACCGGTGACCACCTGGATGAGGGAGCGGGAGTCTTCCGCCAGCTCGCGGGAATAGCGGTAGGCGAGCTCTTCATCGGGCAGGTAGTTCCAGATTTCCTTGTCCGTCACCATGAGAAGCTCGGCATGGGGCGCGGCCGTTTCCCAGCGCACACGCAGAGGCTTCTGAAAAAGAAGGACGCCTTTGCGGTTTTCCACGACGCCGCTTTCCCTCTGCAGAAGCTGCTGCGAAAATTCGGCGCGGAAACTCTGCATGGAGGCGTAGGCGGCCTGCATTTTCTCCACCGTGGCGGATATGTCTGCGGCAAGGGCGCTCCCTGCAAGGAGGCAGAGGGCGAAAAGGGAACAGAACAGAATACGCAGAGCCTTGCTCATGTGAACCTCAGGCCTTTCCGGGAAAAGCCCGGAAGAGGCGGTAGGAAGGAGAGCGGCCCGGCCTTCCGGCCGGACCGCTCCTTCATTAAGGGCGGGCATGCCCGCCCGGCATGCTTATTCGGCCTCGTCGTCGGACTGGGTGAGTCCGTAGTTGTCGGCGAGGATGGGGCCGAAGAAGAAGCTGACGTCGCTCAGTTCCTCTTCAATGCGGAGAAGCTGGTTGTACTTGGCGATGCGGTCGGAGCGGCTGGCGGAACCGGTCTTGATCTGGCCGGAGTTGGTGCCCACCGCAAGGTCGGCGATGAAGGTGTCTTCGGTTTCGCCGGAACGGTGGGAAACGATGGTGGCGTAACCGGCGTTCTTGGCGATTTCGATGGTGTCCAGGGTTTCGGTGAGGGTGCCGATCTGGTTCACCTTGATGAGCACGGCATTGGCGAGGCCGTCTTCAATGCCTTCGGCCAGAATGTCGGGGTTGGTGACGAAGAGGTCGTCGCCGACGAGCTGGATATGATCGCCGAGGCGGTCGGTGAGCAGCTTCCAGCCTTCGCGGTCGTTTTCGGCCATGCCGTCTTCAATGGAGATGAGCGGATAGCGTTCGGTGAAGTCTTCCAGCCAGTCCACCATCTGTTCGCTGGTGAGTTCCAGGCCTTCACCGGCGATGACGTACTTGCCGTCCTTGTAGAATTCGGAAGAGGCGGCGTCGATGCCGAGGGCCACTTCCGCACCGGGAATGTAACCGGCGGCCTCAATGGCCTTGATGAGGTAGCTGAAGGCCTCGTCGTGGCTCTTCAGATTGGGGGCGAAGCCGCCCTCGTCGCCCACGGAGGTGACGTGACCGTCCTTGGCAAGGATGCTCTTCAGCGTGTGGAACACTTCCGCGCCGATGCGCAGGGCGTCGGCAAAGGTCTTGGCGCCCACGGGCATGATCATGAATTCCTGGATGTCCAGGTTGTTGGGGGCATGAGCGCCGCCGTTGATGACGTTCATCATGGGAGAGGGCATGATCTTGGCGTTCACGCCGCCGAGGTACTGATACAGGGGCAGACCGAGGTATTCGGCTGCGGCGCGGGCGGTGGCGAGGGAAACGCCGAGCATGGCGTTGGCGCCCAGGCGGGACTTGTTTTCCGTGCCGTCGAGGTCGATGAGGGTGTTGTCCACCTGCACCTGGCGCAGGGCGTCGAGGCCGACGACGGCTTCGGCGATTTCACCGTTCACATGTTCCACGGCGCGGGTCACGCCCTTGCCCTTGTAGCGGCTCTTGTCGCCGTCGCGCATTTCAAGGGCTTCGCGGCTGCCGGTGGAGGCGCCGGAAGGCACGGCCGCGCGGCCGACGTGGCCGGATTCGAGGCTGACTTCCACTTCAACAGTGGGGTTGCCGCGGGAATCGAGAATTTCGCGGGCCCATACGGAAGTGATGGTGCTGTTGTTCATTGAGGAAACTCCTTGGAGATGTGGCCGGACAGAGCCGGGTAAGAGAACGGAATGCTAGAGTGAAGCGCGCGCCCCGCCTCCGGCCCAGAGCAGCCGGAGTCCTTCCAGAATGAGGTCGGGCCGAACGACGTCGAAGGCCCGGCATATCCTTGCAAGGTCATGCGCCGCGCCGCCCGTGCCCACAACGAGGGTGGGGCCGGGCAGCTCTTCCTTCAGGCGTTCGCACAGGCCTTCCGTCATGGCGGCGAAGCCGAAGAGAAAACCGTGATTCATGCTGGTGATGGTGCTCTTTCCTATGCTTACATGGGAATCCGTCATTTCCAGAGAAATGCGCGGGAGCTTGGCGGTGTTGGCCGCAAGCGCGTTGCGGGAGGAAAAGAGCCCCGGGCAGATGAGTCCGCCGAGATAGGTGTTGCCGGAAACGCAGTCGAAGGTGGTGGCGGTGCCGAAATCCACGGAAATGAGGGAGGGCGTTTCGGGAAAGAGCTTTCTTGCCGCAAAGGCCGCGAGCAGCCGGTCGGCCCCTACTTCCTGCGGCTGATCATAACCGTTGACGAGGTCGACGGCAAAGTCGCCGGGGAAGGAGAGGGGCGTCTTTTTCAGATATCTGCGGCAGGCTTCCTGAAACAGGGTGTTCACGTCGGGTACCACGGAACAGACCACGCAGGCGGTGATGTCCGCGGCGCCGAGGCCCTGCAGGGAAAGGAGCTGCATGAGGGAGAGGCCCAGGCTGTCGGCCGTGTGCTGCGCCCTGGTGGGCAGGGAATAGGCGGCCTCCAGCGCGTCGGGGCGGGCAAAGACGAGCTTGATGCAGGTATTGCCGATGTCGGCAAGGAGAAGTTGTTCAGACATGCGCGCACCACCCGGGAAGTAAAAAGACAAGAGAGTTTATCCTTTCTTCGCAGCGCACGCAATGGGTAAATCCCCCTCTTCCGCAGCCGGAAAAAGTCCGCCTCACGCCTTTTTTCCGCCGTCTTCCTTCCCGCCCTGCGCCAGAGGGTGGGAAGCATCGTAAATGCGCGTAAGGGCGGCGAGGTCGAGATGCGTGTAGCGCTGCGTGGTGGAAATGCGGCTGTGCCCCAGAAGTTCCTGTACGGCGCGCAGATCCGCCCCGCCTTCCAGAAGATGCGTGGCGAAGGAATGCCGCAGGTCGTGGGGGGAGACGTGCTGCGGAATGCCCGCCTCCTTCGCTCTTTCCTCCAGAATGCGCGCGGCCTGACGGCGGTCCAGCCTTTTGCCGCGCCTGCCGAGAAAAAGCGCCCTTTCTCCGTGTTCGGGCGGAACCTCGCTTCGCGCCGAAAGCCATTTTTCCAGCGCGGCGATGCTGGTATCGCTGAGGGGAACCTGCCGCTGTTTGCCGCCCTTGCCCATGACGATGACATGTCCCGTCTGCGGCCGCATGTCGTTCACGTTCAGGCCCAGCGCCTCGGAAATACGCAGGCCCGAACCGTAGAGCAGTTCCAGAAGCGCCGTGTCCCTGAGGTGGAAAATGTCTTTGCCGGGCGTTTCCGCAGGAGGGGCAATGTCTTTTTCTGCGGGCGGCTCCTCAAGCAGCGCGAAGGTCTGGTCCACGTTGAGCATGGCCGGATGCCGCTGATCCTGCTTCGGGTTGCGTACCCCGGCGCAGGGATCGGATTCTATTTTGTGCAGTCTGTGCAGGTGCCGGAACAGGCTGCGCAGGGCGGAGAGCTTGCGCGCCATGGAGGAGCGGGCCATGTTTCTGCGGAAAAGGGAGGCGGAAAAGCCCTGCACCATCTGCCTTGTGATTTCCGAAGGACGCGCCAGAGTGGCCCCCATGCCGTGCAGGTAGGTTTCAAATTCCAGAATGTCCAGAGCATAGGCCCGCACCGTGGCTTCGGAGGCGCCTTTCTGAAATTCCAGCCAGGCCAGGAAGGCGGCCGGGCCGGGCGGCAGGGAAGCGGTGATTTCGGCAATGCGGTTCATGGGGCGGCCTCGTAGCGGCCGTCGGAAAGACGGCGTACCAGCTGTTTTACTTCCAGTATCATGAGCGCGGCACTGACGGCTGCGCTGGTCCATGTCCCTCTTTTTTCCTGTGCGGCATACAGAAGCTCATCCTGAAGAAGCGGCCCCCTGCGCAGAAGGGCAAGGAGTGTTTCCTCCTCTTCCGTAAGGGAGGACGCGGGAGATGTTTCCGTACGGGCGACGGGCCGCACGGTTCCGGGGCGGAGAGCCTGCGGCGCAGCCGGGCAAGGAGCTGCGCCATGCGCGGCGGCTCTTGTGTTTTTCCGTGTATCCGGCAGCGGTTTTTCTTCTGAAGGAAGGAGCTTTGGGGGCGATGACCTCTGCAGGGAATCTTTCAGGTGCGGAAAAAGATCGGCCAGAATGTCCGCCGCATGGAAAACGGGGCGAGCGCCTTCCAGCAGCAGTTTCTTCGTTCCTTCGCGGTACGGACCGCGGAAGGTGTCCGGCGAAGGAACGTAGACGTTTCTGCCCTGTTCCGCTGCAAGACGCGCCGTGATGGTGCTGCCGCTTGCAGGATGAACGGCCTCCACCATGAGCACCCCGAGGGAAAGGCCGCTGATGATGCGGTTTCGTACCGGAAAGGCTCCCGGTCCGGGCGAAGTTCCGGGAGGCATTTCACTGATGATGAGACCCCGTTCTGCAATGTGCCGGTACAGTTCTCTGTGCCTTGCGGGAAAGACCATGTCCACGCCGCCGGGCATGACGGCTATGGTGCGGCCCGGCCCGGAAAGGGCTGCTCTGTGGGCACGACCGTCCACCCCGAAGGCGAGACCCGAAACCACGGTGACGCCGGAGCGGGAAAGCTCCCCGGCCACGGCCGCGGCGGTATCGAGCGCGGCGGCGGAACTTTCCCTTGAACCGACGACGGCTACGCATGGCCCGGCCAGCAGGGAAAGGTCGCCTCTGGCGTAGAAAAGGGCCGGAGCGTCGGGCAGTTCCTTCAAAAGCGCGGGATAGCGCGCATCCGTCCAGAGGATGATGGAAGCGTCGAGCGTGCGCGCATTCTCCCATTCCGGTCTTGCCCGTTCCCGCCATGCGTTGCGCGCAAGCGTTTCCGCCTTCTGCGGGGGGATGCCCGCCTCCGGCCAGCGGGGCAGATTGCTCACCGCCGCGTAGGCCGAACCGAAATGCCGGAGCAGAAGGCAGGTGCCGCGGCTGCCGAGCCCCGCGCAGCAGCGCAGGGCCAGGGCGGCCCAGTATTCCCGCCGTCCGTCTTCGTCAAGAGCGGCGAGCCCGGAAGGCCGGTCCCGTCCGCCCGTCATGCGCCGCTGCTCCCTTCGGCCCGGAAGAGCCGCGCGGCCCGGGTCATGGCCTCCTGCGTCGCCAGCAGGTACACCACGTCTCCGGCGAGAAGAAGCGTCTGCGCGCTGGGATTGTTGTTGATTTCCTCTCCCCGCCGGATGCCTGCGGCCGTAACGTCGTGTTCCTTGCGCAGCGCGGCTTCCGCAATGGTTCTGCCCGCCAGGGGAGAGCCTTCCTCCACGGTATAGGCCTGAAGCTGAAGGTCGGGCAGGCTTTCCATGATGGAGCCGCCCATGTCCAGCCTGCGCTGCATACCGTAGTTTTCGCGGCGTATGGCAAAGACGTATTCGTCAATGGTCTGGCGCGGAACGAGATAGTGGTTGAGCACGCGGGCGAACACCTCCAGCGAGGTCTCGAATTCTTCGGGAATGACCTCGTTGGCTCCCACTTCCTTGTAGGAATTCAGATTGCCCAGAAAGCGCGTGCGCACGATGATGTGCAGCGAAGGATTCATGGCCCGAGCGTTGGCGATGATGGCGCGGCTTCCCGCCGGGTCGGAGGTGAGAATGGCGAGCGTTCTTGCCGTGGCCGCGCCGAGATGTGCGAGCACCAGGGGGAAGGAGGCGTCGCCGTGTCGTATGGGTTCCGTGTCGCGGAAGCGAGCCACGGTGTCGGGGTTCATTTCGGAAATGATGTAGGGAATGCCGCAACGCTTTGCGCCGTGCGCCATGATCTGCCCGCCGATGCCGAAGCCGATGATGATGAGGTGATCCTTGAGAAGCCTTCCGTCGCGGATGATGCCGGGGGCTGCCGCAGTTTCGTTTTCCGCTTCTTCTCCGGCAACCTCCGTCGTCTGCACGTCGGGTCTTTTCAGAATGATGCCCGCAGCCCGCGGTGCGATGCCGATGAGCAGGGGCGTGAGCACCATGGTCAGAATGCTGGCGGCGAGGAAGATCTGATAGGCGTCGTTGCCGATGAGTTCGAGTCCGAGGGCCGACTTGGCCAGAACGAAGGAGAATTCCCCCACCTGTGCAAGACTGAATGCCGCAAGCAGCGCCGTGCGCAGGGAGTATTTCAGCACGAGCACGGAGGGGACGGCCATGAGTATCTTGGCCGCGATGATCCCCGCCGCGCACAGGGCGATGACGGGCAGGTGGGAGAGGAAGAAGTTCACGTTGAGCAGCATCCCCACGGAAATGAAGAATATGCTGGAAAAGACTTCCTTGAAGGGCATGATGCTTTCCAGCGTGTTGAGGCTGTACTCCGACTCCGCCATCATGAGACCGGCCAGAAACGCCCCCAGCGCCAGGGAAAGCCCCAGCCATGAGGTCATAAGCGCCACGGCGAGGCAGAGGCCCAGCGTGGCCATGAGCATGAGTTCGCGGCTGCGCGTGCGCACGATGCTGAACATGAGGCGGTGCAGGATGAACTTGCCGAAGAGCAGAATGCCGCCGATGACGAAAAGCCCCTTGCCTGCGGCAAAGAGCATGGAATTCATGTCGAGCTCCAGGCCGCCTGCGAGCAGGGGAAAGATGAGCACCATGGGCACGATGGCGAGATCCTGAAAGATGAGCACCGCAAGGCAGACCTGCCCCTGAGGAGATTCGGTGAGCGCCTTCTGCTGCAGTATGCTCAGCACTATGGCCGTGGAGGAAAGCGTGACCATGCATCCGTACACGATGCCGAGCCGCGGCCCGCACCACCAGAAGGTGAGGGCGAAGACGAAGGCCGTGGTCAGAAGCACCTGGGAGGAGCCGCCGAGAAAGAGAGGCTTTTTCAGGCGTACCAGTTCCTTGCCCGAAAGCTCCATGCCTATGGTGAACATGAGGAAGGCCACCCCCACTTCCGCCATCATGTCCACGGCTTCCGGGCTGGGAATGAGCCCGAGGGCCGAAGGGCCGCACAGAACGCCGGTGAGCAGAAAGCCTACAATGGAGGGCAGGCGGAAACGGAGACAGGCGAGGACGACGATGATGGAAAGAATAAACAGTACGACGATTTCGTGGAGGATCAGTTCTTCCATGGGAATTCCATCCTGCGGGCCCTTCTTCGGAAAGGGGGAAAACGGCGGAAATTTTTCCTGCCGGAACCGGTATGATATATAGCGTTTTTTCAAAAGCCGCAACGGAGTGCGGCAAAGTGCGCTTCCGGGAGAGCTTTGGGGCGGCATGTACGGAACGCTTCATCCCGGCGGAGTATTTTTCCTCAGGAGGGAGTCTGCCGGTCTCTCTTGGTTTTGCCCGGAAACGGGAATGCGGAAGGGACAGGGTCTTTTAAGCGCGACGCGCGGTGGCATTTGTGCAGGAAGGAACATCCCGGAGGATTCGCGCAGGGGAAAAGGAAAAGAAGACGATGATTGAGCTTTTTTTATCATTTCATGTAACGGTATATTAATTTATGATAAAAATGTTTTTTACCAATGCAGTTTTTTTTATATTTTAATTTGTATGAAAACATCATCAGCCTGTACTGATAATTTTTTTTGTTGAAAAGTGGTAAAAAATATTGTTGTATTTATTGTTTTTGATATCGATATTTTTTATAATAAAAAATATATAGTTGTAAATGTATGGTTTATTGTGGCCTGTTGTTGACATGGTTCACCGGCGTGCTATGCTGAAAAGGCTTTTTCACATATTGTATTTTTTTATGATTCATTTTTTTAATGAGAAGTCGATGAAAAGGGTCCGAAGTGCCGCAAATTGTTGCGGCACAGGAAAATATCGTCATGCGGGGGCCTTCGGTTCATGTACGTTTTGAATATGGCGGACGTACATTTTTGTGAAAACGCAAACAATAATCGAAGGCTTGTCGCCGGGCAGGGACGGCGCGGGTTTCAAGCCCCCGCGGCGATCCGGCAGGGCATGGCGGCGGACGGGAAGCCCCTCACGGGGAGAGTACCTGAAACATGTAATTCTTGGAGGAGAAGATGATGCAGACGCAAGGTGCCATCGGGAACCTGCTGAACAGGTACAGGTCGGTTCTTAAAAAGTGTATCAGTTTTAACTTATTAAGCGCAATTCTCTCTCTCTCTCTCTCTCTCTCTCTCTCTCTCTCTCTCTCTCTCTTTCTCTCTCTCTTGGTAGGAACGGCGCAGGCTTCGCTGAACATTGATGACGGCGCAGACCTCGTTACCGTGAGCGGCGGCACGCTGGAAAGCGGAACGTACGCCACCGATAAGGATATGGTCATATCCTCCGGCAAGCTGGTGCTCGGCAGCGAAGACGATACCTCCGCCACCGTTTCCACAAAAGGCGACATGTCCATTACCGGCGGCGACCTGTCCGTACTCGCCAGCGGCACCAAGGTGAGCGGCGCGCTCCAGATGCGGCCGGACAATACCCGGGTGCCCGAGGTCGTTCCCGGCACCAACAATACCTTCATCCCCGACGACAATCCCGACCTTGTGCCCGGCGTGCAGACCGTCAGCGCCGGCGGCGCCATGAACATCAGCGATGTGAGCGTCAACGTGGGCGCCCCCCGCTACGGAGCGGACGGGCCCGCGCCGGCCGACATTGAAAAGAGCTGGGAAGGTTCCCGCCTCGATTTCAAGAGCGGCGGCGACATGACCATTACCGGCGGCGACTTCCGCGCGGCCAACATCACCTTCCCCATCAAGGATGAGGGCAAGGCGGCCCTGCGCTTCGAGTCCGCAGGCACGCTTACGCTGGAAGGCGGCACCTACACCTTTGAAGGCGCGCCCATGGGCAACCCCGCGCGCAAGAACTACGACGCTCCTTCTCTTGCCAGCTTCCAGGGCGCCGACAACCTCGTGGTCAACGGCGGCACCTTCGATCTGCGCACCGCCCGCGTGCACATGGGTTCGGAAAACGGCAAGGTCGTCATCAACGACGGTGATTTCAATATTCAGAACGACAGCGCCTACCCCGGCTGGACCACCTTCGACAAGGTCGGCACCGATGTCGTCATCAGGGACGAGGCCGACAACACGCATGACAAGTACGGGGTGTTCGCCTCTCTCGACCTGAGCGACAGCGAAGTGGAAATCAACGGCGGCACCTTCAACATCGGCAGGGAAGACAGCCCCTATTCCAGCGCCAACTACATCAATCTTGCCGGTAAGGAAGCCGTGTTCAACGGCGGCACCTTCAATGTTTACGGCGGCGCCAACTTCGGCAACAACAAGGCCGGGCTCACCATCAACGGCGGCACCTACAACATGATCAACGGCGGCTACTTCGGCGGCCGCAACACCGACGGCGCTTCCGTAACGGTCAACAGCGGCACGTTCAATTTCATAGGCAACGGCATGGCCTCGGTCATCACCGAAGCCGCCTACCTGGACAAGGATGCCTACAACAAGACCAGCCTCGACATCAACGGCGGTACCTTCAACTTTGAAAAGTACGACGACAGCACGCAGGAAACCGTATCGTTCGGCGGCTCCTATGCGCTGAACATTTCCGGCGGCGACTTCGTGCGCAAGGCCGACGGCGTGAATTCCGTCACCGCTTCCTTCGCCTCTTCCGGTCAGACCGGCGTGACGGCGGATGCCTCCGGCGACATCAACATCTCCGGCGGCACCTTCCGTACCGAGAACCCCGTCAACTACACGGCCGGCGTGGAGCTGGGACGTGACGACAACATCCGCCTGTACAATGCCAACGACGTGGTGGACGGCCTGTATCAGCTGCATACCGACGAGAGCGTGGAAGCCATCTTCGCCACCGGCGACGAAGCGAAGATAAAGGAAGCCTTTGCTCCCGCCCACAATCCCGACTACCTGCCCACCAAGGAAGAAGTGCTCACCGCTCTGCACGCGGCCCAGAACATCAAGGTGGCCATGACGCAGAAGGCCTGGGACTTCGCCGCTGCGGGCGACCTCAACGTGACCGGCGGCACCTTCGACTTCAACACGGTGAACCAGTCCTCCATGAGCGCGCAGGGCACCCTGAACTGGGACGGCGGCACCCTGATAGCTCAGGGCGGCGGCGGTTCCACCACGCTGGAAGGCAAGGAAGGCATCGTCATCAAGAGCGGTACCATCAGGAGCCTCGGCTATACGGAAGACGGCCCCTCCGCCCTGCAGTATGACTACCGCGGCCGTCTCGACCGCGACCGCTGGACCCTCGGCAAGTACCTGGTCCTGAAGACCGACGGCGACATCATCATCGGTGAAAAGGGCACGGCCGGGCCGGACGTCTACTACAGTGAAGGTATGCTCCAGTTCGCCAAGTCCTCGTCGGAATCCAAGGACCCCGGCACGCTGTACCTGAACAGCGGTACCCTTACGCTGGACGGCCAGTATCGTTCCACCCTGACCTCGGGCAACATGAACAGCGTCATCGACGGCGGTACGCTGAACATCATCACCGGCGATGCCATCAACCGCAACGGTCTGGACAGCGCCTCCATGTGGACGCTGCCCCTCGTCATGAAGAGCGGCGCCATCAATCTGTATAATGCGCAGATATTCTCCACCGGTACGGATATTGAAGGCGGCACCGTGACCATGCTGGGCGACAGCGCCCTTACCAGCAATACCGGCGTTCTCAACATCACCGGCGGCACCATCAACGTGGGCGAACGCTCCTACATCGGCGCCATCAAGGGCGACAGCAAGGAACTTTCTCCCTATCCCACCGCGAACGGCGCCATCAATATCAATAATGCGGCGTTGAACTTTACCGTGGCGCAGCCTGCCGAAGGCACGCTCCTTGCCGTGGGTACCGATATCGGCGGCATCTACAACACGGAAGCCGGCGCCGACATCACCATCGGCAACGGTACCACGTTCTCCTTCTCGGATGCGGCCATACTCGACGCCGGTACCTACACGGCCGAAGGCTTTGTGGAATCCGAAGCCGGCGCCGTGAACATGGAAGACTTCGCCGGTGAAAGCCTGTTCTACACCTACAACATCAACAAGATCGACGATTCCCACGCCACCTTGTCCCTGAACGTCAAGGATACGCGCGACGCCCTCGCCGCCGTTACCCGTAACAGCAACGTGCTCGACAACGCCCAGAACTTCCGCATGATGCTGCGCGAAGCTCAGGATGTGGCCAACGGCGCGCTTGCCGCGGCGTTCGCTTCCGAAAGCAAGGCGCTCGTTTCCGACACCCTGCAGCAGATGGCCAATGAAAGCGCCCTCGGCGGCATGTACGCGGCCCGCAATACCATGGACATGTTCCGCGGTCAGCTCGGTGCGGCGGGAAGCCTCGGCGCCGGTCTGAACAAGGTGGACCTCGACCACGGCAACAGGCTGTGGGTGAACGGCATGGGCAACTGGGCCAGCGTGAACAACAGCAAGGGCGTCCAGGGCTTCGACATCAGCGCCGGCGGCCTCGCTGCCGGTTACGACAGGCTGTTCTTCAACGACAGGGTGCGCCTCGGCGCGGCCATCGGCGGAGTGCACAGCAAGGCCCAGACCAAGGACGTGCAGAGCAAGACCGACGGCAACACCTTCCTTGCCGGCGTCTACTCCTCCATCAACTTCAATCCCTTCTTCGTCGACATGAATCTGGCCTACGGCCGCACCTCCAACGACATCGTCAGCAAGATCAACATGGCGGGCGTGAGCGGAAGCAACTCCGGCTCGTTCGACACCGATTCGCTGATGGCATCGGTGCTGGCCAGCTACCACCTGACCTTCAACGACGGCGCGACCGTCATGGCTCCCTACCTGGGCCTGGAATACTTCTATGCCCATCAGGACGGCTACACGGAACACGGCGCTCTCGACCGCCATGTGGACAGCCTGCATGACGACGTGCTGACTCTGCCCGTGGGTGTGACGTTGAAGCATACCTTTACCGGCGACAACTTCACCGTGACGCCGGAAATCGGTATCGCCTACGCGCGCGATCTGAACGAGTTCGATCCTTCGGTGCGCACCGGCTACGGCACGGCGACCAGACTCTCCGCCCACGGTGTGGATGTCGGCCGCGACGCGCTGCGCGTGAACGCCGGCGTGACCACCGCCATCGGCAACGATCTTGAAGTGTTCGCCCGTTACGGTCTGGAAAAGAGAGAAAACTACACCAACAACCAGGTCATGTTCGGCCTGCAGTTCAAGTTCTAGGGCTTTTTCCGCCTGAAGGCGGAGAAACGGTTCAACATCCGGCGGCGGCCGGCTCCGAAAGGGGCCGGCCGCTTTGCATGACGGAGCGTGTTGCCTGCAAAGCGAAGGGGCTCCCCTGTCATATCTTGTACGTCTTTTGAAGAGAAAAAGACGTATTTTCGTTATAGTCTTCTCTTTCTATTTACGAAAAAGACGCCTCTTCGTCGTGAGTAGAGTCACTTTGTTGCTCTCTTTCTCCTTTTTGACTAGAATGCGCCCCTGTTGCAACGTGTTCCGCCTTTTTGTCTGAACCGTGAAGGCTGTTTCAGACGGCATGAACATGGTTAAAATATTCGTCCGTGAGCCTGTAGAAGTCATGGCCCATGGCAAGGAGCGACAGTCATGAACATTGTTTCTTCCGTGGATGAGGTGCGTGCCCGGGTAAAGGCCTGGCGGCGCGAGGGGCTGAGCGTGGGGCTCGTGCCGACCATGGGATACCTGCATGAAGGGCATAAGAGCCTCATCGTGCGCGCCGTTGCGGAAAACGACCGCGTGGTGGTCAGCGATTTCGTGAATCCCACCCAGTTCGGCCCCGGAGAGGATCTGGCAAGCTACCCGCGCGACATCGAGGCCGACGCGCGTCTTTGTGAAGAGGCCGGAGCACATCTGATTTTTCATCCCCGGCCCGAAGACATGTACGCGCCGGATTTCTGCACCTGGGTGGACATGCGTTCGCTCAGCGAAACGCTCTGCGGCAGAACGCGTCCCATTCACTTCCGCGGGGTGTGTACGGTGGTGAGCAAGCTTTTCCACATCGTTTCCCCCGACAGAGCCTATTTCGGACAGAAGGACGCGCAGCAGCTCGCCGTCATCCGCCGCATGGTGCGCGATCTCAATTTCGATGTGGAAATCGTAGGCTGCCCCATCGTGCGCGAGGCGGACGGTCTGGCAAAAAGCTCCCGCAATACCTACCTGAGCGCGGAGGAGCGCAAGGCGGCCCTGGTGCTGAGCCGTGCGGTGTTCCTCGGCCGGGAGATGATGGAAAAAGGCGAGAGGGATGCCTCGGCCGTAGTTTCGGCCATGAAGGCCTGCATAGAAAAGGAATCTCTGGCCCGCATCGACTATGTGGATATGGTGGACGCCTTTTCCATGCAGCCCGTGACGCGTGCGGAAGGCCCGGTGCTCTGCGCCATGGCCGTGTATATCGGCAAAACGCGCCTTATCGACAACTTTTCCTTTGAAGGGTAGCCCATGCTTCTCAACATGCTGAAGGGCAAGATACACCGCGCCGTGGTCACGCAGGCCGAGCTGGATTATGTGGGCAGCATCACCATCGATGAACGTCTCATGGAGGAAGCCTGCATTCATGAATATGAGCAGGTGCAGGTGGTGGACGTGAACAACGGGCTCCGTCTGGAGACCTATGCCATCACCGGGAAAAGAGACAGCGGCGTGATATGCCTGAACGGCGCCGCCGCGCGCCCTTGCTGCAGGCTGTGCGGCGCAGTTCACCGTCATGCCGCTTCTGGCCTATGCCCTGGCCCGGTTCTTCGACCTGCCCGCCGATCTTGCGCTCGGCGTCATTCTGGTGGGGTGCTGCCCGGGGGGTACGGCCAGCAACGTGATCACCTACCTCGCCTGCGGCGATGTGGCGCTTTCCGTGGGCATGACCGCAGCTTCCACGCTCATTGCGCCTCTTCTTACGCCCATGCTCGTGTATGTTCTTGCGGGAAGCTGGGTGCAGGTTTCCTTCTGGGCCATGGTGCTTTCGGTGGTGAAGATCGTGCTTCTGCCCGTGGCCGCAGGCATTGCGCTGCGCCGCAGCGCAGGCAGGGCGGTGGATGCCGTGGCCGACGTATGCCCGCTTGTCTCCGTGGCGGGAATCGTGCTCATCGTGAGCGGCATCATTGCCGTGAATGCGGAAAAAATTGCGGGCAGCGGGGCGCTTGTGCTGCTTCTTGTATTTCTGCACAACGGAGCGGGACTTTTTCTCGGCCTTGCGGCGGCAAGACTGCTCGGCCTGGATTATGCGAAGGCCACGGCCGTTTCCATAGAAGTGGGCATGCAGAACAGCGGCCTTGCCGTGGCGCTGGCTGCCGCCAACTTTGCCGCCAATCCCCTCGCCACGCTCCCCGGCGCGCTCTTCAGCGCATGGCAGAACATTACGGGCTCGCTCTTTGCCTCCTGGCGGCGGAAGGGGCGGCAGAAAGAAGTTGAGGCCCCGCGCGCTTGAGGGTTATATTGACCGGAAAGGGAATTGCAGGCTGCTTCACGATGCGGGGCGGCCGTTTCGTCGTTACGGCGTGCTTTTGCGGTCCCGCGGGGGGGGGGCGGCGCTCCCGGCGTCACCGGGAAACGGCCGTGCCTCGGAAAGCGGGGAAAACTCCGCGTCGAACATTCAGGGGGAATATATGCGAAAGGCTTTCAGACAGGCCGACCGTGAGGCTCTCATCACGCTGGGTCTTTATGTGTTCTTTTTCGTATGGTGGACGGCGTTCGCCTTCGGCCTCGGCTCCGGCGACGTGGAGGACTACGGGTATGTGTTCGGACTGCCGGAGTGGTTTTTCTACAGCTGCGTGCTGGGGTACCCCGTCATGACCCTCATTCTGTGGGGGGTGGTGCGGCGCTTTTTTGCCGACATTCCTCTGGATGAGCCTGAGGACGGCCGAGACGGGGAGAAATCATGAACATCGCGCTCATACCCCTCATAGGCTACCTTGCGCTCACGCTTCTGCTCGCGCTCTGGGCGCAGCGCCAGTCGAAAAAGGGCGCGGGCCGGGGCTTCATCGAGGAATATTTCATCGGCGGCCGCACCATGGGCGGCTTTGTGCTCGCCATGACCATCATTGCCAGCTACACGAGCGCGAGCAGCTTCGTGGGCGGCCCGGGCGTGGCCTACAAGCTGGGCCTCGGCTGGGTGCTTCTGGCCATGATACAGGTGCCCACCACCTTTCTCACCCTCGGGGTGCTCGGCAAACGCTTCGCCATTCTCGGCAGGCGCGTCCGCGCCGTCACCATCACGGATTTTCTTTACGCAAGGTACAGAAGCGATGCGGTGGTCGTGCTCTGCTCCGCGGCCATCCTGCTTTTCTTCGCCGCTTCCATGGTGGCCCAGTTCATCGGCGGGGCGCGCGTGTTTCAGGCCGTGACGGGATATCCCTATGAAGCGGGGCTCATCCTTTTCGGCGTGACCGTGGTGCTCTATACGGCGGTGGGCGGCTTCCGCGCCGTGGCCGTCACCGATGCGTTGCAGGGCGTGGTCATGCTCATCGCATCCGTGGTCATACTTCTTGCCGTGGTACGGGCGGGGGGCGGCATGGAACAGTGCATCCAGACGCTGAAAGGCATGGACCCGGGCCTCATTTCCCCTTCCGGCGCGGGAGGCGCCATTCCCGCGCCCATGCTCTTTTCCTTCTGGATACTGGTGGGACTCGGCATTCTCGGCCTGCCCCAGACCACGCAGCGCTGCTTCGGCTACAAGAATTCCAAGTCCATGCACGACGCCATGGTCATGGGTACGCTCATCATCGGCTTCCTGCTTCTTTTCATGCATCTTGCGGGCGTGCTGGGCCGCGCCGTCATGCCCGGCCTCACCTCCGGCGACCTCATCATCCCCTCGCTTATTCTGGAATTTCTGCCGCCGTTCTGGGCGGGCGTGTTCGTGGCAGGTCCCCTTGCCGCCATCATGTCCACGGTGGATACCATGCTGCTTCTGGTTTCCGCCTCCATCATCAAGGACCTGTACGTCCGTTACCGCCTGAAGAACGACGTTTCCGGCATTTCGGCAAAAAAGATAGGCCGCATGAGCTTCTGCTGCACCCTTGCCGCGGGGGTGCTGGTGTTCTGCGCCTCGTTCAATCCCCCGGATCTTCTGGTGTGGATCAATCTTTTCGCCTTCGGCGGGCTGGAAGCCGTATTCCTCTGGCCCGTGGTGCTCGGCATGTACTGGAGACGGGCCAACGCCACGGGAGCCGTATGGTCCATGGCGGCGGGCGTGGCGGCCTTCATGCTGCTTTCCGTGTTCAAGGTTCCCATGGGCGGCGTGCATCCCATCGTACCGACCTGTGTGATATCGCTTTTCGCCTTCTGGCTGGGCAGCCTCCGCGGTGCTCCCGTGCCGCCGGAGGTGACGAAGCTTTTCTGGGGCGAAGAGGACTAGCGTCCTCGAGGCATGACAGCGGCCCCGACGCTGTCAGAAGACGGATGGTTCCGCAGAGTTCATTTTTTTGAAACACCAGGAAAAAGCCCGGCACCGCCGGGCTTTTTCTCATGCAGGCAGGGGACGGAGCCTGATCAGGAAGGGAAGACCACGGGGCCGAATCCCATGCCGATGACCCATGCCAGCAGTACGCATACGGTCACCATGGGGAAGGAGAAGCGGAAAAAGTCCTTCGGCGAGGCATAGTCGTCCGAACCGAGAATGCTGGCCGCAATGGGCGGGGAGGAGAAGGGAAACATGATGGCGAGGTTGGCCACCATGCCCACGGTGAAGCAGGCCACGATGGGGTTTATGCCCTTCTGGGCGGCAATGAGCGCCGTGGTGGGCACCAGCAGCGAAATGACGGTGGCGGGATTGGCCCACTGGCAGAGAATGCCGCTGACGGCAAGCAGCACCAGCCAGGTGAGGGAAGGCGAAAGCCCTTCGAGCATGGGGGAGACCAGCCCGGCAAGCCACTTGTCTATGCCGCCTTCGATGCATACCTGCCCGAAGGCGAGAACGCCGGAAACGAAGATGAGAATTTCCCAGTTGATGGAGGCAAGGGCGGTTTTCCAGTCCAGCACGAAGGTGATTCTGCCCGTATCGTCGCGCCCTGTGGGAATGAAGAGCAGGCAGACGCCGCAGAGCACGGCGATGGTGGACACGTCGAGAAGCCTTGCCAGAGCGGGTATGCCGAAGCGGTTCGCCATGGGCTGCCCCAGACACCAGAGCAGGAGCGCGGCGATGAGCACGCCGAGGGAGGCCTTTTCGCGTATCGTCACCGGACCGAGACTTTCCAGTCTTTCGCTGATGACGTCCACACTGAAGCAGGAATCGCCTGTGGAACAGCCTCTGAGGAAGAAGATGTGGCAGAAGAGCACCATGGCTGCCAGCCACGCGATGCAGAGCGCCATGCCGAAGGCGGACCATTCCCAGAACTGTACCTGATAGTTCAGGGAAGAGGCGATGATGCCTATGACGAGAAGATTGGGTACGCCCCCCACGGGAGTTCCCGTGCCGCCTACGGAAGCGCCGACGCCGCTTGCGACCACCATGGCGCGGATGAGCGGGTGTCCGGGCCGGGCCCTCATGCTTTTCCCCAGCGCGACGGCGATGGACGTGAAGAGAATGGCCACGGGAATGTTCGGCATGATGGCGGAAAGAAGGCCGGCGGCCATGCCGAACAGAACCATCAGCCTTGTGGGGCTGTGAGCCACGAAGGCGGAGGTCACCACTTTGTAGGTGTAGCGTTCGATGAGGTTGCTGTCCTTCAGCGCGCCGAGCAGCAGCATGGAGCCGAGCAGCAACATGCAGGTGGGGCTGCTGAGGAAGGCGAAGCCTCTGGAGAGGGGCAGAACGCCCATGATTCCGTAGAGTACGATGCCGAAAAGAGCGGTGAAGGAAAGGGGAAAGGCCTCGGTCATCCACCACATGATGATCCAGGCGATGGCGGCGAGGCTTTTCATGCCCTGTTCGCCGAGCGATGCGGGGGCGGGGCAGGCAAGAAGGATGAAACACAGGAGCGGCCCGGACAGAATGCCGGAAAGATGCGGGCGTATGGAGGCGGTGTTTGCTTTCATGGGCTGGTCTTCCTGGTGCGGAGGCTCGGGAAGGGCCGCGCCGCCTTTTCGGCGGACGCGGCCCGGCCGGGGAACTACTTTCTCATCTCGCGCCACGAGGTCACGACGCTGCCGTCGTCCTGCTTCGTTACGTCGAGCATTTTGTCGGCGAGGAGCGGATTGGTGAACGTGAAGTCGGAGCGCCTGTGGTTGCCGCGCGTTTCCCTGCGTTCCAGCGCGGAACGCAGAATGCATTCGGCACAGTCGAACAGGTCGAGCACTTCCGCCGCCCGCATGAGGGTGTGGGAACAGGATGCCTTCATGCCGGCGTTCGTTTCCGCACGAAGCTGGGCCAGATAGGCGAGGCCCGCGTTGAGCAGCGATTCCGAGCGTACCTTGTAGGGGCCGATGTTGGCGTAGTCGCTCATGATCTGCGTGAGGGCGATGTTCGCCTCCTGCCATTCGGCGCCTTCCTCCCGCTCCATGAAGGAGGAAAGAAGCTCCATTTTGGCCCGGATGGCGGGGTTTTGTTCAAGATCGCCGGAGGCGGGGGCGGAGGAAGCCGAAGCCGCGGCGGCGTGGCCTGCCCTCCAGCCCATCCATGCGGCGAGGCCGAGGCCGCAGCCTGCGTTGCCCACCATGTCGCCGGCGGCGTAGAGGCCGGGAACCGTGGTCTGTCCGTTTTTGTCCACGTCCAGCCCGCGACCGTGCAGGATGGGTTCGTAGCGGGTGAATTCCACGGCGTGCTTTGCAGGATCAATGCCCTTGGCATCCATGTAGCCGATGAGCGCGGAAAGGCCTTCATCGAACATGGCGCGTCTCATGTAGGCCAGCGTTTCAGGCGTGTTTTCCGAGCAGTCGAGGTAGGCGGGACCCGAGCCGTTCTGCATGACGTCGATGAAGGCGGAATTCCAGATGTCGGAGGTCACGTCGCCGTATTCAGGGTCGGGTTTGGTGACGAAGGGGCCGAGCGGCCTGCCGTCGGGGTAGCGGTACACGCCTATCCATGTGGCCTTGCCTGCGCGCTGCAGATATTTGATGCCTGCATGGGTATAGGGAATTTCCATGTTCACCATGCTCGCGCCGATACGCCAGCCGAGGGCCTGACCGCCGGCATCGTTGGGACAGTGGGCGGTGTTGAACAGGTAGTTGGGTGTGGAGGCGTTGACGTACAGCCTGTGGGTGAGCCCTGTGGAGAGAACGACGCAGGGCGCCTTGACGAGCACGAAGGACGGTTCGGGGGTGGAAGCGTCGATGGCGAGCGCACCGCATACCCGGCCGTTTTCCTTGGCAAGCTCAACCACGGGATGATGGTTCAGCACGGTGACGCCGCGCTTTTTCATCTGTTCGGCAAGCACGGCCTTCTGCTTGCGGCCGTCGAACTTCAAAAAGGCGCGAGGCCTGCCGGGAAGGGCGTGCCCCTGGAAGTTCCAGCGGCCGAGAGGACGCATGTTGATGCCCCACTCCTCCCACATCTTCACGATGCCGAAGCTTTCCTGAAGATGCAGGCGCATGAGTTCCACATCCTTGGCCTGGCCTATGAGGCTGCCCATGAGTTCTCTGAGCACGGGTTCCATGTCGTCGCCGTGCACTTCGGGACAGTAGCAGCTGAAATGGTCGTTGCCCGTCGCGCCGGAACCGGAACGCTTCACATGGCATTTTTCCAGCACGACCACACGCTGTGCGCCGCCGTCCGCTGCGGCGATGGCCGCCATGGCTCCGCCGATACCTCCGCCCACGATGACCACATCGGCTTCAATCTTTCTGGAAACGGCGATCATTATTTCACCTCCGTGTGGCTGATGGTGTCGGCATTGACGTGCAGGAGCGTGTAGGAAAGCGGTATGCGGAGCGTGATGGCCCCCTTCGGGCAGTCGATCACGCAGGAATCGCAGTGCCAGCATTCTTCGGGAAATCTGACCTGGGGAACCCTGTCCACGGCGCGGTCGAAGACGAAAATATTGGAGTTGCAGATATCGGCGCAGGTGCCGCAGCCCACGCATTTGTTTCTGTCGATGACGGGAGGCATACTGTTCTCCTTGAAAAGTGTGTTCGGTGATTCCCGTCGCCCCGGCCTGATGGGAATCGACGGACACACGCTCAGGAGCAAAAAACGTGCCAGAGAGAAATATGCTTGTTTATGAAGGCGTTGGCATATGCTTTTTATTGCGGTATATTGAGTGTTTTTCAAAGATATGATAAAAATACTTCTTAAAAATCAAAGAAAGGACGAAAAATGAAGAACAGTTCTTCTTTCAGGCCGGAACCTGTGGCGCTGTCTCTTCAGGTCATGTACCGGATGGGCGGGCTGCGCAACGCGCTGGTGTATCTTCTCGACATCACGAGACCCATGATGCCCGTGACCCGGATAAATACGATTTTCGCCTACAGCGACGCATCCACGGTGATAAGCGTGGCCGATACCAGCACCGTGAGCGTATCGAACAAATACAGCGGGGGCGGTCGTTCCCGGCCGCTGATTCTGAGCGCAAGAACGGGGGAGACGCTCATCATCGGCGATCTTTCGGCCTATCAGCACGACCCCGAGGTACTCAGCGAACCTTCCTGGCGGGACATGCCCTATCTGCATTACCGTTCGCTTCTGCGGCTGCCGCTTTTTTCCAGCCGGGGCAATACGTTCCTCATCAATTTCTGGTCGGAGGAAAAGGACGGCTTCGACGATGAGGACGCCGTCTTTCTGCAGAAGCTGCTCGAACCTCTTGCCGAAGAGCTGCGCGGCAATTTTTCGGATATTGCGCTTCAGGGAACAGGGCCGTCCCCGCAGACGCTGTCCGGCATGGAGAAGCTGGCCCTCTGTCCGGGCATGATGCAGGTTCGGCAGCTTGTGGAAAGCGTGGCGAGGTGCGACAGCATGGTGCTCATTCTCGGGGAAACGGGGGTGGGCAAGGAATCCGTGGCCGAATCCATCCATCAGCTTTCCGCCCGTAGGGAGCGGCCCGTCATCAAGGTGAACTGCGGGGCCATTCCCCGCGATCTCATCGACAGCGAGCTTTTCGGGCACGAGAAGGGGGCGTTTACCGGCGCTTCGGCCTCGCGTCCGGGATACTTTGAGATGGCGGACGGCGGAACGCTGTTTCTGGATGAGATAGGAGAGATGTCCCCGGAGTCGCAGGTCAGGCTGCTCCGCGTGCTGGACTGCGGCGCGGTGCGCCGCGTGGGCGGGGTACGGGAGTTTCACGTCGACGTGCGCATCATTGCGGCCACCCATGAGGATCTGCCGGAAAAGGTCAGGGACGGGCGTTTCCGTCTCGACCTGTGGTATCGTCTTTCCGTCTTTCCTCTGCGCATCCCTCCTCTTCGGGAAAGGCTCGGCGATATTCCCGTACTGGTGCGTCATTTCGTGCGTACGAAGGCGCACAAGCTCGGTCTTGCCGCGCTGCCGGATATTCCCGAGGAGGAGCTGTTGAAGCTGCTCCATCACCGCTGGCCCGGCAATGTGCGCGAGCTTGAGCATGTGGTGGAGCGCGCCCTCATTACGCGGCACGTCGGCCCGGACGACGGCAGGCTGCGCTTCGACGTGACGCCCGTGCCGGGACGGGATGTTTCTTTGGCAGGAGAAGACGGCGTGCTGGCGCTTCATCTGCGCAGGCCGGAAGAGTGGCCGACCCTGAGGGAGGTGGAGGACCGCTATATCCGCGAGGTGGTGCGGCACTGCGGGGGCAAACTGACGGGAACAGGTTCCGCCACCAGCATTCTGGACATTCACTACTCCACGCTGCGCGCCCGTATGCGCTCCGAATAGGCCGGAAAAACTTCAGCCGTAACGGCAGGCGGAAAAGGGGCGCGGCTTTCGCCGCGCCCCTTTCATGCCCTGACGCGTTTCTCAGGGCCTAGAATGCCGGAAGCGGAAAGACTACAGCGCTTCCACGTCGGCAATGAGCCGGTTCACCGCGTCTTCCGTGGTGGCCCAGCTCGTGCAGAAGCGCACCGCGCTCCGCTTTTCATCCACCTTCTGCCAGAAGCTGAAGGCGTATGTTCTGCCGAGTTTTTCCAGCGCTTCGTCGGGCACGACGGGGAACTGCTGATTGGTGAAGGAGTCGAAAAGCAGGTCCCAGCCCTTGTCGAGGAAGGCACGGCGCAGGCGCATGGCAAGCATGTCGGCCTGTTCCGCCATCTTGAAGTAAAGGTCGTCCCGGAAAAGAGCCGTGAACTGCACGCCCAGGAGCCGCCCCTTGGCCAGCATGGCGCCGCGCTGCTTCATGAGGTAGCGGAAATCCTTTTTCAGCAGCGGAGAGCTGATGACCACGGCTTCGCCGAACAGCGCGCCCACCTTGGTGCCGCCTATGGTGAACACGTCGCAGAGCCGCGCGTAGTCGGCGAGCGTCAGGTCGTTTTTTTCGGACATGAGTCCGTAGCCCATGCGCGCGCCGTCTACGAACAGGGCGAGGGAAAGCTCGCGGCAGGCGAGGCTGATGTCCTCAAGTTCCGCCTTCGTATATAACGTGCCGAATTCCGTGGGCGCGGAAAGATAGACCATGCCCGGCTGCACCATGTGTTCGTGGGAGGCGTCGGCGGCGTGTTCGGCGCAGGCCCTGCGTATCTGAGAAGCGGAAATTTTTCCTTCCCGGGCGGGCAGGGCAAGCACCTTGTGCCCCGTGGCTTCCACCGCTCCGGTTTCATGAACGTTGATGTGCCCGTTTTCCGCGCAGAGCACGCCCTGCCACGGCCTGAGCGCGGATTCTATGACCACGAAGTTGGCCTGCGTGCCGCCCACCAGAAAGTGTACGTCGGCCTCCGGGGCATGGCAGGCTTCGCGGATGAGGGCGCGGGCCGTGTCGCAGTAATGGTCTTCTCCGTAGCCGGGGGTCTGTTCCAGATTGCTTTTTACAAGAAGTTCCATGACGCGCGGATGCGCGCCTTCGCCGTAATCGCATTCGAAACGCAGCATGTTTATCTCCTGATTTCCAGTTTTTTCCAGCGGCAGCACAGTTTTTCGATGATGTGGCAGCTTTCGTAGACCATGATGCCGAGCAGGCTCATGGAAAGAATGCCGCAGAACATTTCCAGCTGGTCGCCCCTGCCCCATGCATCCATGATGAGAAAGCCGAGTCCCTTCTGCGTGGCGAAGGATTCGGCCATGAACAGCACCGCCACGGCCGTGCCGCTGCCGACCTTGAGCGCCGTCATGGAACTGGGAAGAGCTGCGGGGACGAGCACGTGGCGCACGAGCTGTGCGGAGGTGCCGCCCAGACTGCGGAAGGCTTCGAGATAGCGCATGTCCAGCCTTCGTATGCCGTCGCGGGTGACCACGAGAATCTGGTAGCCGCAGGTAAGGGCGATGAGCAGTATCTTGGGCGCGTCTCCCAGCCCGAGAAGGGTGAGAAACACCGGCAGCAGCACGATCTTGGGCAGGGGGTAGGTAAGAAAGACCATGGGCGACACGTAGCGGTCGATGCGCTTTTTGTAGCCCAGCAGTATGCCCAGGGGAAAGGCCGTGACCCAGGCCAGAACCATGGCCGAAACCACGCGCACGGCGCTGCTTTTGATGTGCCCGGGCATGTCCGGCCCCATGAGGGCGTCGCACCATGCCGAAAGCACGTCCAGAGGCGCGGGAAGAAGGTAGGGCCCGAGAGCCGTCGCTCCGGCCTGCCAGAGGAGCAGAATGGCGAGAAAGGCCACGAGATAGCGCAGAAGTATGTCCAGCGCCTTCATGGGAGATTCTCCTTTGACGTTTCTTCGTCGGCGCCCTTCAGGGCCTGGCGCACCTGCCGCACGAGAGCGAAGTATTCGTCGCTGTTGCGGCAGGAGGCATTGCCGAAACAGGGGTTGTCCAGCCACAGCCTCAGATTTTCGGGGCTTTTGCCCATGACCATGACGTGGCGGCCGAGGAAGACGGCTTCCTCCACGTTGTGCGTGACCAGCATGAAGCTCATGCGGCGGCGCTGCCAGATGTCGAGCAGAAGATTCTGCAGGTGTTCGCGGGTAATGGCGTCGAGGGCGGCGAAGGGTTCGTCCATGAGCAGAAGATCCGGCCGGGAAATGAGGGCGCGCCCTATGGCCACGCGCTGCCGCTGACCGCCGGAAAGCTGCATGGGAAAGCGTTTTTCCAGGCCTTCCATGCCCAGTTCCTTCAGCATGGAGCGGGCTTCTTCATGCCGGGCGGCGCGGGAAACGCCCCTGAGCTGCAGAGGCAGCGCCAGATTGTCGCGCACGTTTTTCCAGGGAAAAAGCCCGTAGTCCTGCATGATGAAGGCCGTGCGGCAGGTTTCGGGAAAGAGCACCTCGCCGCGGGAAGGCGCGGTCAGCCCCGCCACCACGGAAAGCAGCGTGCTCTTGCCGCAACCGGAAGGCCCGATGACGGCAAGGGTGGAACCTGCGGGGAGGGTGAAGCTCACATCCGACAGCACGCAGGTTTCCCCGAAGTTTCTGCCGAGGCGGGAGACACGCAGAACGGGAGTTTCTTCGCTCATTGTTCTTCCTGAAAAACGATGTCGGCCAGGGGGGGCAGGCCTTTTTTCAGCATACGCCCCTGTTCCATCCATCCGGCATAACGGCGCAATTCCTCTTTCGAAGGCAGCCCCAGGGGAGTGAGGGGAGCTTCAAAGCGCAGCATGGCGTAACGCTCCTCGGCCTGCGGGGCGAGAAGCCTGAATTTCTTCATCATGGCCTTGTAGGTTTCGGGAGAGGCGTTGATGCGTTCCGCTTCCTCGGCAAGGGCGGCGCGGAAGCGCCGGACACGGTCGCGGAAGGCGTCCTCGTCGCCGCTTTGCGGCTTTTTCAGCGCGATGACGGCAAGGGGCAGGTCGAGTCCCCTGTCGTCGATGAGCACGCGGGCGCCCTGCGCCTCCACCAGGGAAAGCAGGGGTTCGGGCAGCAGGGCCGATTCCATGCGGCCGGAAAGCAGCATCTGAAGGCGCACCGGTATCTGCCGGATATCGCTTTTTTCCAGCGTTCCCGCCGCGTTTTCCCGCTCGAGCATGGCGTCGAGCACGAATTCCACGATGGTGGCCCGGCCTATGGCGCAGCTTCTGCCTTTAAGGTCGCTTACGCTCTTTGCGGAAGAGGAGGGGCTGACCGCAAGACCGAAGAAGCGCGCCCCGGGAACGGAATGGGAGGTGGTGGCCACAATGACCTGCGGCGCGCCGCTTTCATTCTGCATGAGAACATTGATGATGTCGCCGAAGTGTCCGTCGAGCGAGCCCGAGCGCATGGCCGCGCCGAGTTCCAGCGCGCTCTGGAAGGGCACGACGTTCACCTCGAGCCCGTGGGCGGCGAAGGCTCCGTCTTCCTTCGCGGCGTAGAGCAGCAGAGAATCCGCAGCGGGCAGCGCGCCTATGTTCAGCGTGTCTGCGGCAAGGGCGCCGCCCCGGAAGAGGAAGAGGGAAAGAAAAAGAGCGAGAATACGGTATCTGAGCATGAATGTTCTCCTGAAAAAGTCGTCACACGCGCCAGGAACGGGCCTTTGCGGCATTCAGATACCCCAGCGCGAAGGATACGGCGCGCACGGTAAGTTCTTCGCAGGCATGGGGCGGATCGGAAGGCTGAAAGCCCCCCGGCCTCAGGTCGCGGCAGAGCAGGGAACCGAAACTCTCCGTGAAGTCGCGGGCGAAAAGACGGCACAGCTCGGCGCTGTGCCTGTCCGTAAGGCCCAGCTTTGCGCCGAGAATGCCGGTGAACATGAGCGCGCCTTCCACCAGGCCGCACTGGGCGCGGAAGCGTCCTGCGCCGTGCATCCCCGTGGCGGCCTGCAGCGTCTGCGGCAGAATGGGCACGTTGAAGGCTTCTCCGAGGCAGAGAAGCATGGTTCTGGCGCAGTTGAAGTTCTTGTCCCAGTAAAGCCCGTGTACCTGCCGCGCGATGTCGTTCATGCCGTCGTCCTTTTGCTGCGGATGTTTTCCTGTGTTTTTCCGCGCGGACGCAGGCGCGGGCCGCAAGGCTCCGTGAAAGGCGCTGCGTCGTGCGGCACGGTGTTATTTTTCTTCCTTTTCCGGCCGGAAAGGAGCCGTGGAGCGGTTTTCTCTGAGGTGATGGGAAAACTCCACGCGGGTGATGTTGTTCGGAGCGCTGCCGCCCGTCATGCGCTCATAGAGAATATGGAAGGCGTTTCTGCCTTTTTCCTCGATGTGATGCTCAACGGAGGTGAGCCCGATATGCTGCATGTGGGAGGCGGAAAGATTGTCGAAGCCGCACACGCTGTAATCTTCCGGCACGCGCAGGCCCTTTTCGGCCAGAGCGTCCAGCACGCCGTAGGCCACGGAATCGTTGACCGCCACAATGCCGGAAACGGGAGATCCGCGCTTCAGGCATTCCATGGTCAGCTCGTAGCCTACACGGTGCTCTATGCTGGTTTCGTTGAGTTCCTCAAGGGGAGTGATGTCCCGCGAGAAAACCTGCACGGAGGTGCCTTCCTCCTGCGCGTACACGGCGCGCACGCCGTCGAGTCTGCGCGTACGCATGGCGTTTACGCTGTTGAGCGTGGTGGATATGAAGGCGATGTGCCTGTGGCCGAGGCCGAGCATGTGGCGCCCCACCAGCATACCCGCGCTGTAGTTGTCGAGTTCCACAGTATCCACGTTCAGGCTGGTGTTCCTGTCGCCTATGACCACGATGGGAATGCTGCGGTTGACTTTTTCCAGCAGCGGACTCTGGGGCATCATGGTGAAGATGATGCCGGAAACGCCCATGTCCACGGCCATGTCGAGAAGCTCGTTTTCCTTTTCGGCTTCACGGTAGGTGGTGAAGATGATGGTGGAAACGCCGTGCTGTTCTGCGGCCTGCTGTATGGCCTGCACCATGCTGGAGTAATAGGCGTTGCCGATGTTGGGGCTGACGATGAGCACGAGTTTTCTGGCGGAAAGGGGCCTGGCCCTGTGCCTTGCGGGGGAACGGTAGCCCAGAACTTCCGCCGTATGGCGTACGTTCCGCACCGTGTCCGGGGAAAAGGAAACGTCGGGCCGTCCGTTCAGAATCATGGAGGCGGTGCTCAGCGAAACTCCCGCCGCCCGGCTTACGTCTTCCAGAGTGATTCGTTTTTTCGTCGTCATGGCAGCATCTCCGAGAGAAGGCTAACGACAAGGCCCGCTTTCGTCAAACAACGGGTGCGGAAAGGCTATTAAAATTTTAAAAATAAAAATCATATTGTCGAAGATGGCGAATTCAAATGCTAAATTTTTAAAAAAGAAAAAATATCGCAGATTATCTTGATTAATAACAATAATACCCGTAGAACAAAAATCGTTAGACATGTGGATGGAGAAGATTTTATTAAAATTTTAATGAAAAAGTTTCCTACATTTTAATTAAAATTTTAATAACCTCTTTCAGGAGTACGGGTTTCCCCCTTTAACATCACAGGAGCTTTTCATGAGCGCGCCCAGCAAAAAAGAAATCCGCAAGGTAGTACTGGCCAGTCTGCTCGGAGCAACCATCGAATGGTATGACTTCTTCCTCTACGGCGTGGTGGCGGGCATCGTCTTCAACAAGCTGTACTTTCCTACGGATGACCCGTTCATCGGCACCCTTCTGGCCTACAGCACCTTTGCCATCGGCTATCTGGCCCGTCCTTTCGGCGGCTTCGTGTTCGGTCACTTCGGCGACAGGCTGGGCCGCAAGAGCATGCTGGTGCTCACCATGCTCATCATGGGCCTTGCCACCATCGGCATAGGCCTTGTTCCCACCTATGCGCAGATAGGCATCGCCGCTCCCATCATCCTTCAGACGCTGCGCCTGTGTCAGGGGCTGGGGCTCGGCGGCGAATGGGGCGGTGCCGTGCTCATGACCTATGAATACGCCAGCAAGAAGGAACGCGCCTTCTACGCCAGCATTCCCCAGATGGGGCTGGCCACGGGGCTGTGTCTTTCCTCCGGCGTGGTAGCCCTGCTTTCCTGGGCGCTGACCAACGAACAGTTCCTTGCCTGGGGCTGGAGACTCGCCTTCCTCGTGAGCGTGGTGCTCGTGTGCATCGCCCTTTACATCCGTATGCACATCCTTGAAACTCCCGACTTCCAGAAGGCCCAGGAAAAGGCCCGTCAGGAGAAGGAGAAGAAGACTCTGCCCATCGTGAAGGTGTGCAGGGAACATCCCGGCAACATCGCCCTCGGCGTGGGCGCGCGCTGGATCGACGGCGTGTTCTTCAACGTGCTTGCCGTGTTCGTCATCACCTATCTCGTGCAGTATGTGAACGTGCCGCGCACCGAGGCTCTTTCGCTGGTCATGGTGTCCGCGCTCGTCATGTGCCCCTTCATCCTCATTGCCGGACGCCTTGCCGACCGCTACGGCCGCGGCCGTGTGTACGGCATCGCCAGTATGCTGTGCGGCCTCTCCATCTTCCCCTCCTTCTGGCTCATGGGCGCGAGCGAGGGCAATCTCTTCATGATCGGCCTTGCCATCATCATTCCGCTCAGCGTATTCTACGCGGGTGTGTTCGGCCCCGAAGCGGCGCTGTTCTCCGATCTCTTCCCGGCCGACGTGCGCTATACCGGCATTTCCATAGTGTATCAGTTCCCCGGCTTCCTTGTGGCGGGCATTGTGCCCGGTCTGTGCACCTACTTCATGAAGGTGGCCGACGGCGACCCCATCTATGTCTGCCTGTACACCATGCTGGCCGCCGCCACGAGCGCGGTTTCCGCCTTCATCGTGCAGCGCAAGCACAACGCCGCCGTGCGTCGCCTGGGCGACGATGTGGAACACATCTGACAAAGGACGCGGGAGAGATTCCCTCTCCCGCAAGGAATACCTATGCAAGTACTTCAGATTTCCGATTTTCATCTTCGCGGCGACGGCAGATTGTCGTTTCGTGTGGTGGACACCCCGAAGTGCCTGGAAACCGCGGCAAAGCATCTTCTCAGCCTCGCCCGGAAGCCGGACATGATGGTCATTACCGGCGATCTTGCCGACAGCGGCGACGAACACGCCTATCACATGCTGTATGAAGCGCTTTCGCCCCTGAACATTCCCGTGTACGCCGTGCCCGGCAATCACGACAGGCGCGACAGGATGCGTTCCATCCTCAAGGGCTGGTGCCCGGAAAACGAACAGACGGCGCCCTGGCTGTGCTATAGCGTGGAAAAGGACGACGTGCGTTTTCTGATGATGGACAGCATGAGCCCGGGTTCTCATTCCGGGCATGTGCCGGAAGCGTGCGCCGCGTGGCTGGAAAGGGAGCTTGCCCGCCGCCCCGGCGTGCCTGCGCTTCTTTTCATGCATCATCCGCCCTTCATCACGGGCATGGGCGCCATGGACGAGCCTTATGAAAACGTGGAGCGCCTGCGCGCCATTCTGGAAAAGGCACCGTGGGTGCGGCTCTGCTGCGGCCACATGCACAGGCCCATCTTCACGCAGTGGGCCGGGGTGGCGGCCGTTACCGCCCCCGCCGCCTCCATGCAGATAGATCTCGATCTTTCCCCGGAAGGCGGCGACACCTTCGTGATGGAAGCTCCGGGCTATCTTCTGCACGACTGGCGCGACGGCGCATGGAACACCCACGTCTGCCAGATTTACGGCACGCCCACCTATGCGGGGCCTTATCGCTTTCTTGATTCCGTGAATCCCACGGAAGAGTAGAGATTCCAATGATTCCTGCCCCGGCCGGAGCCTGAGCCGTACAGGGGCGCAGGCTCCGGCACGGGGAAAAAGGGGTTCCCCTGCCCCTGTTCCTCCTCGGAAAAAGGCCGTCGCCCTGCGGGCGGCGGCCTTCCGTTTTAAACGACAGCGCTCCGCCGTGCGGAGCGCTGTCGAAACTGTCCTGCCGGAAGAGGCCCGTCAGCGGCAGAGATTGCCCGTTTTTGCCGTTTCCCACGGATTGCAGCGTCCGAGAGAACAGGCGTGTTCCAGGTCCCGGCAGGCATCCTTGTCGCGGCCCTCCATGAAGGCACCGGCGGCCCGGTACACATAGATGAGCGGTTCGTCGGGATTGATTTTTTCCGCGTATTCGAAGTCGCGCTGCGCGCCTTTGGCATGGCGCTGCTTCAGGCAGATGAAGCCGCGCGTGGCGTAGGCTTCCGCCGTGGGGGAAAGGCGTATGGCTCTGGTGGCGTCGTCGAATGCCTCGTTCATGTAGCCGAGATCGCTCAGGGCAAGGGAGCGCAGAAGATAGGGCGCAGGGTCCAGCGGATCGGCCGCCACGGCCTTGTCCAGAAGCGCCGCCGCCCTTTCGGGATTGGTGCATTCCCCGGAATCGGTCCAGTATTCCAGCGCCTCGGCGACGAGTTTCTGCACTTCGGGCGAAACGCTGCGGCTCGGAGCGGGTTCTTTGACGTTTACCGGAGCTGCGGGGCTGTCCGCCTTCTCCGGGTCGCCCGAGAAGGGCAGGTGGAACATGCTGCAGCCGGAAAGCAGAAGCAGAAGCGGGAGGCAGAAAAGGCCTTTCATGGTTTCTCCTGTGTCTGGCGGAACGGAGCCGTGGAACGGCGTTCCAGCAGGCGGTGGGTGTAGGCTACGCGGGTAATGTCGCTTACGGCGTTGCCGCCCCTGATGCGTTCGTAAAGGATGTCTACGGCGTTGCGTGCCCATGCCTCCGTCTGATGCTCCACGGTGGTGAGTCCCACGCGGGAAATGCGGGAAGAGGAAAGGTTGTTGAATCCGCAGACGCTGTAGTCTTCGGGCACGCGCAGGCCGCTGTCGGCCAGGGCGTCGAGCACGCCGTAGGCGATGAAGTCGTTGACGGCCACGAAACCGGAAACACGGCTTTTTTTCTTCAGGCACTGCATGGTGAGCTCGTAGCCGATGCACTGTTCCAGATCCGTGTTGCCGAGTTCCTCGCGGGGGGTGTAGTCGCGGGTGAACACCTGAACGGAGCAGCCGGGTTTTTCCGCGTAGGTGTCGCGCACGCCCTGAAGTCTGCGCAGGCGTATGGCGTTGGCGGTGTTGGTCATGGCGGAAATGAAGGCGATGTGCCTGTGGCCGAGCTCCAGCATGTGCCGCCCGATGAGCACGCCTGCGCTGTAGTTGTCGAGCTCCACGGTATCCACCTTGGGGCTGGAGTTGCCGTCGCCCATGAGCACGATGGGAATTTTGCCGTTCACCTTTTCCACCTTGCGGATGCTCCGGGGCGTGAGGGTGAAGATCATGCCTGCCGCGCCCAGCGCGAGAGCCATGTCCAGCACTTCCTCTTCCTTGCTTTCCGCCCGGTAGGTGGTGAAGATGAGCGTGGAGAAGCCGCGTTCCTCCGCAGCCTGCTGTATGGCCTGCACCAGGCCGGAATAATAGGCGTTGGCAATGTTGGGCGTGACGATGAACACGACGTTTCTGCCGGGAAGCCGCCCCTTGCCGAGTCTTGCCGGGGCGCGGTAACCGAGGCTTTCCGCCGCACTGCGTACCTTGCGTACCGTTTCGGGGGAAAAGGATACGTCCGCCCGGGCGTTGAGAATCATGGAAACCGAACTCAGCGACACTCCCGCAGCCTGGCTTACATCTTCCAGCGTCACTTTTTTTCTGCTATGCACGGCTTTTCTCCAGAAAGGCAGGCTAGCGGGAAGGCGCGTTTTCGTCAAATGGGGAAGCCTGCTTCATGCCCGCGGAAGCATTGCGGTTTGCTGCGGCATGGGGCTGAAGATCCGCGGCCGCACGGAAGGCGGTGCGGGCGCTGCCCCGGAAAACCGGGCGGCTGTCCGGGGAGAGGAAAATCCGAGGGTTCCCGGAATCGTCCGGGAACCCGCACGGAACAGAATGGTTTGTGATTGAGGAAAAGGGCATGTCTGGGTCGGCGCAGCCCGGCCGCTGCGGAAAAGCGGCGTCCTGCCGGTCAGGTATGCGCTACTTGTTCATGGCTTCCGCCACGGCGACGGCCACGGCAACGGTGGCGCCCACCATGGGGTTGTTGCCCATGCCCAGGAAGCCCATCATTTCCACATGGGCGGGCACGGAGCTCGAGCCTGCGAACTGCGCGTCGGAATGCATACGGCCCATGGTGTCCGTCATGCCGTAGGAGGCGGGACCGGCAGCCATGTTGTCGGGATGGAGCGTACGGCCGGTGCCGCCGCCGGAAGCCACGGAGAAGTACTTCTTCCCCTGTTCCACGCATTCCTTCTTGTAGGTGCCCGCCACGGGATGCTGGAAGCGGGTGGGGTTGGTGGAGTTGCCGGTGATGGACACGTCGACCTTTTCCCTGTGCATGATGGCCACGCCCTCGCGTACGTCGTCGGCGCCGTAGCAGCGCACGGAAGCACGTTCGTTCTTGGAATAGGGGATTTCCCTCACGATGGAGAGCTTGCCCGTGGCGTAGTCGAACTGCGTCTGCACATAGGTGAAGCCGTTGATGCGGGAGATGATCTGCGCGGCGTCCTTTCCGAGACCGTTGAGAATGACCCGCAGGGGCTTCTTTCTGGACTTGTTGGCGTTCTTCACGATGCCGATGGCGCCTTCGGCGGCGGCGAAGGATTCATGCCCGGCGAGGAAGGCGAAACATTCGGTTTCGTCGCACAGCAGCATGGCCGCGAGGTTGCCGTGCCCGAGGCCGACCTTTCTGTCTTCCGCCACGGAACCGGGAATGCAGAAGGACTGAAGGCCGATGCCGATGGCTTCGGCGGCTTCGGGAGCCGTGGCGCAGCCTTTCCTGATGGCGATGGCCGCGCCGACGGTATAGGCCCAGCAGGCGTTTTCAAAGGCGATGGGCTGAATTTCCTTCACGATGCGGTAAGGATCGACGCCCCTGGCGGCGCAGATGTCCCGCGCCTCTTCCAGGGAGGCGATGCCGTTTTCCTTGAGAACCGCATTGATGCGTTCGATGCGGCGTTCGTAACTTTCAAACAGTGCCATGATTTCCCCCTCCCTTATTCCTTTCTCGGATCGATATATTTCACGGCGTCTGCGAACTGCCCGTAACGGCCCTTGGCCTTTTCCAGCGCGGCGGCGGGGTCTTCTCCCTTCTTGAGCGCGTCGGTGAACTTGCCGAGGTTGAGGAATTCATAGCCGATGATTTCGTTGTCGGCGTTCAGCGCAAGCTGCGTGACATAGCCTTCGGCCATTTCCAGATAGCGCGCGCCCTTGAGCTTGGTGCCGAACATGGTGCCTACCTGGCTGCGCATACCCTTGCCGAGGTCTTCGAGGCTGGCGCCGATGGGGAGCCCGCCTTCCGAGAAGGCCGTCTGGCTGCGGCCGTAGACGATCTGCAGGAACAGTTCGCGCATGGCCACGTTGATGGCGTCGCAGACAAGGTCGGTGTTCAGCGCTTCCAGGATGGTCTTGCCCGGAAGTATTTCGGAGGCCATGGCCGCCGAATGGGTCATGCCGGAGCAGCCCAGGGTTTCCACCAGCGCTTCTTCAATGATGCCGTTCTTGACGTTGAGGGTAAGCTTGCACGCGCCCTGCTGCGGCGCGCACCAGCCGATGCCGTGGGTCAGGCCGGAAATGTCGCCGATCTGCTTCGCCTGCACCCATTTGCCTTCCTCCGGGATGGGCGCGGGGCCGTGATACGCCCCTTTCGCCACCGGACACATGTGTTCGACTTCCGAGGAATAGATCATCTTCGACTCCTGTTTTTGCATACCTTCACACGCCCATAAAGAAAGAAGCCGACAATTCCTGCCCGGGAGGCAGAAGCCGTCAGCTCGACGAACGGTTCAGGCATGACGCCTTGGGACATTTTTCCCGCAGGCATCGTCGCACAAAGGGCGCTTCTGTGCAACTGCCGCATAAGGCGGCGGGCGGCGCACCCGTAAGATGCGCCGCCCGCCCGGAGAGAGTGACGAAAGATGAAGTACGGCCTAGAGCGTTCTTTCCAGCCGGTAGCTCGGCTGACGGCCGTAGCCTTCGAAGCTGAGGGTATAGGTCTTGCCCTTCTTCTGAACGTCGAGCACGCAGAACTGATTGTCGTTGTGAACGCCGCGGCCCTTTTCAAGGCTGGTGGCTTCCCAGGTGCGGGTATCGTTGACGCCCACGTTGCCGTTGAGCACCACATAGTGAATGCCCTTGATGTTGGAGTAGCCGCCCTGATGGTCGTGCCCGGAAATGACGGCGAGCACCTTTCCGCTTTCCTCCAGCAGCCTGCGCACGGCGGAGGCGTTCTTGATGTTGTGGTCCTGTTCGTCCACGCGGTCCAGGGTCTGATGGCTGAACACCAGCACGGGCTTGTCGGTGCTCTTGAGGTCCTTTTCCAGCCATTCCATTTCCTGAGGCGGGATGATGGTGTCCACCCACGTCCAGAACGTGTCTTCGGGGGTGTTCATGTCGTAGGGGCGGAAGTTTTTCGGCGTATAGTCGGCGTCGAGCACGATGCAGTGCACGCCTTCGGCTTCGAAGGAGTAGTAGGTTCTGCCCTTTTCAATGCCGGTGTTGACGACGCCGGAGAGGAAGGCTTCGCGCTTCAGATTGTCGAAGTCGTGATTGCCCAGCACATGGTAGGCGGGACCGGCAAAGGAGGTGAACAGCGCTTCGATGTCGCGCAGGTTGGCGGCGGGATCGGAGCCGGGGGCCAGCGTATCCACGAAGTCTCCGAGTTCGATGATGAAGGCGGGCTTTTCCTTCTTCATGGCGTCGATGAAGACCTTCATCTTGTCCATGGAGGCGGAGTAGATGCGGGTGCTGCTGTCGGCCTTGCTGGTTTTGTGCATGTCGGTGATGATGCCGGCCCTGAGCAGGCTCTTCGTATCCCCGGCTTCGGCGGTGCTGCTTTTTGCAAGAACGCCGGCGGCGGCGCAGAGAGTGGCGGCCGCACTCATTTTCAAGATGTCGCGTCGGGCGATGGTCTTTGCCATGACAGACTCCGTATTCATGCCGCCGTTGCAGTACGGCGGGCGGTGGTAAAGGGGAAAAAGGCGGCCTCCGGGCGGGGCTTCGGCCGTTCATGTGCTGTCGGATGAGTTCCGGCTCGGCGTGTCATGCGGCGTGCGGCGGTGGTATACTACATGGAACATCCGCCCGCAGGGGTATTGCCTTCGCGTCCTATAAGGCGCGTAAAGCATGAAGCCTTGATGTCGGCAGTATGGATATATGATGAAGATGCCCTTTTCAGCGATGGGCGCACGAAAAGGCGCAAAGTCCTGCGTCCCTGCCGGACTGTACGAAGCGCCCCCGCCTTCTGCCGGCAGGGAACGGCAGAGCGCGGGGGCGCCGGGCCTGAGCGTCCGCCGGGAGACGCCGTTATTGCAGCCCGTACTGGTATTTCACCTGAAGGGAAACGTGGATGGGGGCCGAGCCCAGAATTTCCGGCCGGGGCACGACGCCGCTTGCGGCGCGTACCGCACGCAGGGCCGAGGCGTCCAGTTCCGGCCTGCCGGAGCCGGTGACGATGCGGGCATCGCTGAAGGTGCCGTCGGGCGCGATGGTGAAGGCGCAGAGCGCCACGCCGATGAGCGAGGTCTCGCCGAAATCGAGCCTGCGCGCATGGATGGCGTCGTCCACATCGTCAAGGTAGCGCAGGTAGGCGCGGCGTTTCCGGTCGAGCTTTTCCGCTTCCTCTCTGTCCTGAGCGGAGGAGGATTGAATTCCCGTGCCCTGCCGTGCGCCGCTCTGGGAGAGGGTGGATTCCTCGTCCATGTCCAGCACGGCGCGGAAAAGGGGCGCCTGCTCCGGTTCCGGGGCGTCGCAGAGGAGCAGGGTGAAGTGCAGAAACAGCGACAGCGCGATGCCTGTCCAGAGTCGTTCGCCGTCCGTCATGCCTTGTTACCTTTCTTCCGGGCGGGAGGTGGCGACCATGAGCTTTTCACCGCCGAGCATACGCACCTCGTCCACAACGAAAATAAGCGCTTCCACGGGGGCCCGGGGGCTGGCCTTCAGCACGAGCTGACCGGGTTCCTTTCGGAAATTGCGCACGATGTCCTGCAGCCTGTAGCGGAGAAATTCCCGTTCCACGGGCACGCCGTCGCACAGAAAGCTTCCGTCCTCCTCAAGGCGCACTTCCACCACGCGGCCGGAAAGGGCCTGACTGGAATGCGCGGCGGGCAGGTCGATATCCAGCCCGCGCACGGCAAAGGCCGAGGCCACGATGAAGAAGATGAGCAGGATGAAGATGACGTCCATGACGGGCGTGAGATCCAGCTCCGTGCTGCGCGTTCTGCGGGGGCGCAGGCTGATCACGGCTTTTCCTCCTCCGCGGCCAGCACGGCGTTGGCCGCCTCCGAAAGGGCCGAGGCCACATCGTCTGTTCTTGTCTGGAAGTAATGCAGGAAGAACAGCGCCGGAATGGCGATGAACAGGCCCGCCGCCGTGGTGATGAGAGCCTGCCAGATACCCCCTGCAAGCTGATTCATGTTGATGCCCGCCTGGGCGTTCGCTATTTCGGAAAAGGTGGAGATCATGCCGAGTACCGTGCCGAGAAGTCCCATGAGCGGGGCGAGCTTCGCAAGAATGGACAACAGAGGGAGCCTTGCCTCAAGGCTTTTTACCACGGCTTCGCCTTCGATGCGCAGCGCGGCTTCTCTGCCCGGGCCTTCTTCGTCCAGCAGGGCGGCGAAGCGGCGCAGCATTCCCACGCGTTCCACCGCTTCCACCAGAGGCCCGGCATCGCCCCGTACGGCATCCTCCAGAAGGGCGGCAAAGCCTTTTGCCGGGAAGCGGCAGGTGGAGAACAGGAGAAGGCGTTCCACCACGATGGCCGTGACCATGATGGAAATGAGCGCCAGAGGCCACATCATCCAGCCGCCCATCAGAAATATGTTCATGTACCTCTCCGTGCTGTTTGACGTTGGCCCGCGCCCTGCGAATACGTCCGGGGCGGGAGTTTTCCGGCTTCCTCATACGGTCAGGCCCGTGCCGATGAGCACGAGGTCGATGGGAGTTTCGTCCGGGGCGGGCGTGATGTCGAGCCGCCCTGCGGCGTACTGCACCACGCAGGGGCCTTCCCCTTCCATGTTGATGATGCCCTTGGCCCGGCACAGGCCCGGGCCCGCGCTCTGGAGAAGACGTTCCAGTTCCGGTACGGAAAGAGCATGGTCGAAGCTTACGGCCTTTGCCACATAGCCTTCTTCGGCATGGGTTGCGGCGTGTTCCCCCATACGCATGAGCCGCGGGCTGTGGGAAGGCAGGCGCGTGTCGGCATGGGCGTCTATCCAGGCGTCCAGTTCGCCGAAGGGGATGTTGCCGAAGCGCGAATGCAGGATGAGCGCCTTTGCGTTGAGACTCTGCAGATGATTGGTGAGTTTTTCCAGCGCGTCGGCGTCCACGGCGTCGCATTTGTTCAGGATGATGACGTCGGCCTTCTGCAGCTGGGCGAGGCGTATGCCCGTATCTTCCTTGCCCTGTCCGTCCTGCCGTCCGCACAGATCCAGCGCGTCCGCCACGGTGATGACGAGCCCGGGAGTGACGAGGTCGCGCAGGTTGCCGAGTTCCTCCATGATGTTGGCGGGGTTGGCAAGGCCCGTGGTTTCCAGCACGAACTGCTCGGCGGGCATGGCGGAGATGATGCGTTCCAGCCCCGGGCGCAGGCTGTCCGCGAGGGAACAGCATACGCAGCCTTCGTCCAGCGCTTCCACGATGGTGTCGCCCTTCATAAGCGTGGCGTCGAGTTCCACCTTGCCGAATTCGTTCTGAATGACGCCGGTGAAGCGTTCGCGGCCGTGCAGAAAGTCCAGCCAGCGGCGCAGGAAGGTGGTTTTGCCCGCGCCGAGAAAGCCCGTGAGCACATGCAGCACGGGGCGGAGGTGCCGCTCCATGTCGTCCGGCCTGTGCCTTGCGGGAATGTCCCGCAGGGGGCGGAGCGAGTTTTCTTCCGGGGCGGGGCCGAAGGCGGCGGAGAGCGAAAGCAGAGTCTCCTTTTCCTCTTCGCACTCGTCCAGAGTGCTGTCGGCATGGAAAAGAAGGCGGGGAACGGTGCGCATCCCCCGGAAGACGGAGGCCTTTTCTCCGAGTTCCTGTTCCGCCGTGGCGGCGATGACGGCGAAAAGCCGCAGGAAGAGGCTGAAGGCGGGCACGTCGCATTCCGGCGCGCCGGGTTCTATGAGCCACCCGTCCTGGGCTCGCAGCCCGTCGGCGCAGATGACGCGGTGCCTTGCCGGTGCTTCCAGCGTAAGGGCGAGGGCGTTGCCGGCAAAGGAAACGTCCATGCGCATATCCCCGAGCAGGAAGGGCTGAAGTTTGGGTTCGCCGCCGGAAAATTCCCGGATGGCGTTGCCGTATTCGGGCAGAAGGGCGAAGCGCAGGGCGTCCAGGGGAAAAATGTCCAGAAGGGGAGACTGTGCGTCGGGGAAGACATAGAGGCTGAAGTGCCCGCGCAGCCAGCGCGTACCGCCGGGAAAGTCCTTGATGTGTTCTCCGTCGAAGCGGATGCCGAACACATGGTCGCTTCCGGCCACGCGGCAGGTCCATGCAGGATGGCTGGAGGCGCAGGGGCGCACCCCCCGCCAGCCGAGCGCCCGTGCCCGGCTGCGCTCGAAATGGGCGGCCATGACGAGGGAAGTGAAGATGCTCGCGCAGTCGGAATCGCTGTCGCCGAGAGAGCGAGGAAGAATTTTTTCCAGTTTCATGGCCGCTCCGTAAGCCGGGGCGCGCCGGAGCGCGCCCCGGAATGATGGTCGTTATCCGGGGAAGGTGATGATGTCGCCGTTACCCAGATAGTTGGTGGTCTTGGAGCGGAAGCGGGCCGTGCCCTTCACCACGGGGTAACCCACGTCGACGAATTTCTGCGCCGTGATGAGACCCGTGCAGTGGTTGCAGCCTACGCGCTGCAGATCCCACTTCTTCAGGCCGATGACGAGGTCGTCGTACTTGGGGTCCCAGTCGTCGAAGGGGGAGATGTGCAGGCCGCCGTAAAGGCCGTAGAACTTGTCCTTTTCGTACTTGAGTTCCTTGTAGGCCGTATCCGCGAAGAGGATGATGCCCTGATGGCAGCAGCCCGTGATGCTCACAAGGCCCACGTCCTTCACGTTGCAGTACAGGGACATTTCGCCGAACACGCGGAAGATGATGGGGCACTCGAACTGGTACAGCGCCACGCCCGGCTGAAGGGGATAGAGGCCCTTCTTCACTTCCGTCCATTCACCCACATGCCCGGATTCCTTGAGGTAGTTCTTGCCTTCCTCATAGAAGGTGTTCGGGGTGTAGACATGGATGTTGGGGGCGTACTTGGCCACCACGGGGAAGGCCCAGTAATGGTCCATGTGTTCGTGAGTCTGGATGAAGCCCGCGATTTCGCCGTTGGCGAGCATGTTGTCGATGCCTTCGCGCTTGAAGCTTTCCTCCATCCAGTCGTAGTTCCAGCCGCAGTCGAACAGGTACTTGGTCTTGGTGCCGTCCATGGCCTCGATTTCCACGAGGCAGGAGAAGCCGCCCGCGTTGTCGGCATCCACGGAATTTTCCTTGGCAATGGCCCAGGCTTCGTGCAGATCGCCCTTCTGGATGTAGGGCTTGATTTTCGCCAGGCCTTCCTTGTAGGTACCCTTGCCTATGCCCTTGCCGTTGCCGAAAGGCGCCCAGTTGTAGGTGTACTGGTCCACAAGCAGGCCGCCCGCGCCGGTCACGTTCTTCATGAACACGCCGTTGTCGAACCAGCTGGTTTCCGAGATGTTCGTCACCTTGACGGATTTGCAGACGCCGAAGTCGGTCAGCTGACGGTGTACTTCGGGCAGGAAGGCCTTGCGCATGGGCGTATAGGAATAAAGGCCCATGGCGCCGATCGCGCCGGCGCCGATGCCGAGAGATGCGCCTTTCAGAAATTCACGTCTGTTCATAAGGACTCCTACTTCACCAGAGTGAAGGTTGCGCTACAGATGGGCAGCAGCCAAACGATGAGGAAGTACAGCGCCACGCCGCCGATGATGCCGGCCACAAGGCCGCCCTTCATGGCAGGGTTCCAGGCATGGTCGACTTCGATATGGCGCTTTTCGGCTGCAAGCTCTTCGGCGGTCTTGAATTCACGTCTCCAGCCGGGCCAGCCGTCCATGAACCACCAGTTGATGAGCCAGATGTCGATGAGCCAGATGGTGGGAATCATGGGGAACTGCTGCGGATGGGAGAAGCCCTTCTGCGTGCCGAGGATGAAGTGGGCGTACTGGTAGTACAGGCAGTAAAGGATGATGCCGCCCACGATGACGAGGCCGGTACGGATGAGAATGTTCACGGGAGTGCTGAACTTCGTAGGCCAGTTTTCGCAGTAGAACTGCACGAAGAGCGCGGGCACGAGGAAGAAGATGGCGGTTTCGCCCACGTGCAGCCAGCGCCAGTCGGGAGCCGCGTCGCGGCGATGACCGCGGATGGCGTCGCCCCATACGAGTTCCTGCATGTACCAGAAGAACAGGCACAGAGCCCAGGCGATGACAATGATGCCGATGAACAGGGCGATGCGGCGGGGCCAGTCGCGCTTGATCATGGTGAAGGGATAGCGTTCCCAGATGCCTTCCACGAACCACACCACCACGGTGCAGCACATGATCCACGCCACATGGAAGTTGGCCGACACGGTTTCGGCGAACTGTTCCCAGTAGGGCGGGCAGATGGCGGTGAAGTACTGCCAGGGGTAGTACAGGATGCCCATGTGGTTGTGCATGGTCATGAGGTAGATGACGAGGCTGAGGCAGAAGGTGCCGAGCCAGATGCTGAAGCCGCGCACGGGCTGCGAGGCGTTGGCCCAGGGCTGACCTTCGAGGGCGACCACCCAGGCGGGGCTGATCCAGGAGGCGATGACGGCGAACATCATGCAGGCCTGAGCCGCGTATTCGGTGGAATAGAATTCCGTGAGGCCGAGCTTCTGGAGCTGATCGGGATTGAAGTAGGCGAAGGCGAAGTTGCCGAGCACGCCTTCAAAGAAGCCGTGGATGAAGAAGATCATGGTACCCACGGAAATGAGGGCCAGCACGAGGCCTTTCTGCAGAGGATGGGCGTTGCGTATCCAGTCCTTTTTGAAGGGCCAGAAGTCGAAGGTGTAGGCCATCCAGATGAGGATGATGAGCCACCAGCGGCAGTAGTTGTAGCCTACATAGGGAGTGTAGAAGCGCATGATGCCGCGCGGATCCTGGAAAATCCACCAGGTCACCGCGAAGATGAGCAGCGTGAACGCCAGGTTCATGAGCGCGGGGATGGGGCCTCTCCATCTTTTAACGAGCTTGCGCTCTTCAAGATAAGGAAGCTGTTCCTGAGACATACGGTTCCTCCTTTGTTCAGTCGAGGGGCGTCCGCTCTTGCTCCTGAGCGGGGCCGGGACTCTGTTGCCTTTCTTCCGTCCGGCTCGCTTCGCCGTACATGGCACGTACGACCAGAGCGGCCATCTCATTGCGCGTCATCGTTGCGGTATCACCTCCAAGGCGTGCGGCCTCCATTTCCAGCATGACGCCCGAAAATTCGGGGGGCAGCATGGCAAGGTAGTCCGGTTCGGGAGTTTCGGGCCGCGTATCCCGGTCGTTTCCGGTGCGATGCCGAAATATTCCGTGCAGAAATTCCTTTCTGGTGATGGTTCTGCCTTCGCTCATTTTTTTTCCGCCAGCGTCTGCAGGGTGGAGAAATAGGCCTGCGCCGCGGCCGAAGCGTCGGCTGCATCGGCGTGGCGCATGGCGCTGAGTATCCTTGCCAGGTGTGCGAAGAGCATTTCGTTCTGCTGCAGCCCGCAGGAGTGGAAAAGGCGTACCAGACTTTTGCCGTCGGGCAGGCAGGAGGCGAGCGCCGCGCTTATGCTGGTGTTGTTGATGAAGCGGGCCGCTTCCATGAAAAACTGGATGTGCGCCTGAACAAAGGCCTTGGTATCGTCATTGCGCAGGGCCGTCCCGGCTACGGGCAGCAGCCTTTCGAGACTGAGAATCTGCGAGGGGCGTATGATGAGGGATGAGGCATGGATGATGGGGGGCACGATGAGCAGGCTTGCGTATATCTTGTCGGTCAGAACGCACTGGGCGGGGTGCTCGGAGGGCAGAGCGCGCACGCGTGTGCCGCTGCCGTGGGTGGTTTCCAGTATGCCGCGCCCGGCAAGAGCGCTCAGGGCGGCCCGCAGCGTGGTTCGGTTGACGTTCAGTTCCTCGGCCAGCTGGCGTTCGGCAGGCAGGCGTTCGAACAGCTTCCAGCGCCCCTCCATAAGAGCCTGCTCCAGCTGCTGTTCAATCAGTTTCTGCTTGCTCATAAAGGAACCTCCGCGCGCGTTTACCCTTTATCCATAGTTACTATTCTTGCGCTGTTACACGAAAAGACTCAAGCGTTTTTAAAAAAAATGAAAAAAGAAGATAATTATTTGATTTTATATATAAAAAAATAATAAAATGGTTCATCCACAAGTGTTGTTCCCGCATTTTTTCATTTGTGGACACTCGTTTTTTCAGGAATGGAGCAAGAGTTTCCGGTAATGAGATAATTTTGGTTTAACCAATTTACAATCTCTTCGTTTTCTCATAAATTAGACAAAATATGGCACTACAGCGCGGAGGCGGGCTATGGATTTCTCTCTTTGGGCGTCAGGCTTTCCCGGCTTGTTGTGGGAGATAGAGCATCGCCGTTCGCGCATACGGCTGCTGAACGGCTGGACACTGCCTTCTCTGGGGGAAAATACCTCCCGCCTGCTCAAGGATGCGCAGTTCAGGCGCAGGGTGGTGATGAAGTCGGACCATACCCTGCTTTGCGAGTTCTGGGAGATGGTGACGAGCCGCCAGTCGGCCATGGTGTCGTTCCGGCTCAGCGATAATCCGCATCAGGCCTATCTTCTCCAGGGGTGGCCCGACCCCGCCGACCCGGAAAAATATTTCGGCATGCTTAAAGAAGCGGTGCTTCCGGCCACGTTCGTGGCCAACGGCACGGCGGGGACATGCCAGCTTGCCCTGGGGCATGCCCAGTATCCCGTGCTGGTGCTCAGCCTGGACGAGAAGGAGATCGTCACCTGCAACGAGGCGGCGCAGGCTCTTTTTGCAGGCGCGGCCAGGGGCGGGGGCGACTTCATGCTGGAAGATATCGCCCCCGGAGAGATGGGGGAAACGCTGCTTGGTTCCTGCCGTCATGCACTGGAAAAGGAAATATGGGCGGGCACGCTCATGCTCCGCAGCGGTTCGGGCAGCATTCTCGGTTCCAAGGTGCGTATTTCTCCCTGTTCCACGGGCACGGATATCGTGCGTATAGCCCTTCTGAATATTCCTGAAACGCCGGCCTCCTGTTCTCTGGTTTCCTGCCCTGAAGGGGAAGAGGAGATCCCTTCTCTGAAGGAAGGGCTGGAAAGGCTGCTCGCCCGCTGCCCGGGCGTGGAAGGACTCATGTTTTCCGACATTCAGTCCATACGGGGCATGGTGGAAGTGTACGGAGTGGGCCGACTCTTTTCCTCGCTTTCCTGGGGGGCTTCCCATGCGTACGAGGGCACCATTGCGCAGGATATCGAGAGGTTCAGTCTGGATTCGCTCACCGTGGAGGATACGCTCGACAGCATCAAGTCCATCGACTGGGCCATGTTCATTCCCTGCGGAGTGCGCTCCTACTTCGCCAAGCCTTTTTATTCCGCCGAGGGGCTGCATGCGGTGCTCATCTTCGCATTTGCCGCTCCTTCGCCCGGAGGGTTCGGCGAAGCGGCCTTCCGGCCTCTGTACGAATCTTTTGCCCGCCTTGTATCCAGCTGGCGGGCAAAAAGGTAGTCCTCCGGCGGAGCCGTACCCAAGCGGAGAAACAAGGGGAATTTTCCCTTCTCCCGGGGGAGAAGCGGGTATTCACGAAAAGATGCGTTTTTTTTCTTGACTATGTCGGGCCATTCTGGCATGAATGACTCCGCAACGGGGATGTAGCTCAGTTGGGAGAGCGCTTGAATGGCATTCAAGAGGCCAAGAGTTCAATTCTCTTCATCTCCACCAGAATTTCAGGGTCTGCGGATAAAACGCAGACCCTTTTTCTTTATCCAGGAATCCCCGGCGGCATGTTTACCGGGCCTGGATTTTTCCGTACGACAACGTAATGTTTTACCGGTCGTGCCCGCAGCCCTGTGCTGTACGGGCTGTATGACGCCAATCTTCCATCTTCCTCCATAGTTGCGGAGAAAAGCCGTGATAGATCCCGCTTTTAAAGAATGCCTTCTTCGTTACATCTCTTCCCGAGGAGAGGATTTTCAGCGTGCGGAACTTCCGGGTACGGATACTCTTCTGCACCTGGAACCGGAGATCTGCTTCGAGCGTGTCCATACCTGTTTCCAGAAGGCAGTATCCCCGAAGGGCAGGGTACTTGACGCGCTGAAGAAGGCCGTGCGCTTCCGTGATGAAAGCTTTACGGAGGCTCTTATCCGGCTGATCCGGGAAAAAGGCATGAGTCATGCCGAATGCTACCGTCGCGCGGGTATCGACAGAAAGCTCTTTTCCAAAATTCAGAAAGACGTGCATTACCGCCCCAGCAGGAAAACGGCCTTCGCCTTTGTTTTGGCCCTTGAGCTGAACGAGAAGGAAGCGCGGGAATTTCTGGCCAGAGCGGGCTATGCCCTGTCGAAGAGCGACGCCTTCGACCTTGCCATAGAATACTGCATCCGGGCGAAGATATACGACGTTATGCTCATCAACGAATATCTGCTGGAACTCGACCTTCCTCTCCTTGGAGCCTGAAGTTCCGCATATTGTCGCCGCAGCGGCGACCTGATGCCGTGAAAGTTTTCCTATAAGGCGGTTAACACAACAAAAGCCTTGAGGAGGACTTATGAACGGCACAACGGAACTCGTCTTCATTCTCGACCGCAGCGGCTCCATGTACGGGCTGGAATCCGACACCATCGGCGGCTTCAACGCCGTACTCGAAAAACAGAAGAAGGCAGAAGGAAAGGTGCTTCTTTCCACGGTACTGTTCAATCAGGAAACCGCAATCCTGCATGACCGCAGGGATATCCGCGAGATTCCTGCGCTCACGGCGGAAGACTACTCCGTTTCCGGCTGTACGGCGCTGTACGACGCCGTGGGCGGGGCCATACGGCATATACGCAACGTGCACCGCTACATCCGGCCGGAAGACGTGCCGGATCACACCCTTTTCGTCATCACCACGGACGGACTGGAAAACGCCAGCAGCCGTTTTTCCGCCGGAGAGGTGCGCAAAATGATCGAAGAGCAGAAGGAAAAGGGCTGGGAGTTCCTTTTTCTCGGCGCAAACATCGACGCGGAGTCCACGGCGCGGGATTTCGGTCTTTCCGAAAAGAATGCCGCAGATTTCATCTGCGACGGCGCGGGCATACGCACCATGTACGAGTCTCTTTCCCATGTCTGTTCCTGTTTTGCCCGGACCGGCGTCATAGAGGGAGACTGGAAGAGCCGCATCAGGGAAGACTATGAACGCCGGGGAGGAAAGGACGGCAGGCGCTTCGGGCGGAAGGATTCTTTTTCCCTGCGCGATATGCTGCGTACCATGCGGGGAGGCTCCTTCATTCTGTAAGCCGGCAGCCGGCGGCGTTTTGGAGCGAAGGTGAATCTGTACCGGTGAACAGCCGGATAACGCAAAGGCTCCCCGCCTGTGGGCGGGGAGCCTTCATGGATGAGGATACGCGGCGGACAGGACGCCGCATATCACAGTATTATTTCAGGATCATGGTTTCGCGTTCGGTCTTCCACGGGTCGGAGACTTCCGCGCTTTCGGTGTTGAAGCGCATGGTCATGCGTTTTTCGGTATCGAAGGGCGTCCAGCCGGGGTTGCCTTCCTTGGCAAAGCGCACCCAGGCACTGTGCATGGCTTCGGCCAGAGAATCCGGGGGATTGATTCCCACGGAGTTCTTCACGCGGGAGGAATCCTTATGCAGCGTTTTGAAAACGAAGGGCAGATCCACGCTGTGGGCCGCGCCCAGGCGTCCGTTTGCCGCGTCGCTCTTCCAGGCGAAGGAGTAGGCCCAGGCGTTGCCGCCGGCCTTTTTCTGGCTTTCCAGCACCTTGTTGGCGGGCATACGGAATATGAAATCGGACTGAAGGGCGGTGAACAGTTCGCCGGGGGTATTGCCGCGTCCGGCCTTGCGGTAGCTTTCCACGATATCGGAGGAAAAGCCCGTGGAGTCCACAAATCCTTTGACCGCGCCTTCGCCTATCTTGTCGATGGCTCCGTTCGGCACGGTGTACCAGCGCCATTCTTCTTCCGCCGTTCCCACCATGATGTCCACGCCGCGCGCAGCGCCTTCCGCAATGGCGTCCACAGGGCGTTTTTTCAGCACTTCGCCGTCATAGTAGGGCTTGAACAGGGCGATGTTGCCGCCCAGCATACGGCACCATTCGGGCTTTTTGTTCTGTGCGGAAAGGAAGGCGGGGAAGGAGAGCAGCTTTTCCGGGGAAAGGGCGGCCACGGCGTCACGGCTGTTTTCCACACCGTAGAAGGCCAGCAGGCTTTCCGCAACCTTTGAGGCGAGGTCGGCGTCGTACTGGGCAAGCGCCGCGGGGCTCTGGAGGATGGCGCGCCGGAAGAGACCTTTCGCCATGGGAGAAGACAGCAGTGAGGTGATGTGCGTGGCGCCGGCGGACTGGCCGAACACCGTGACGTTGTCGGGGTTGCCGCCGAAGGCGGCGATGTTGTCCTGCACCCAGCGCAGGCCGAACATCATGTCGCGCAGGGCGATGTTGGCCGGAACGCCCTTGATCTTCAAGAAGCCGTCCACGTTCACGCGGTAGTTGATGGTGACGAGAATCACGCCGTCCCCGGCAAAGGCCGTACCGTCGAAACGTATGTCGTTGTTGTCGCAGGTGGTGCTGCCGCCGCCGGGAATGTAAACCATGACGGGGCAGTTGCTTTTGCCGGGGGCGGGCGTCCAGATATTCACGCGCAGGCAGTCGCCTCCGCCCACAGGCTTCGACGTGCCCCTGCCGAGCTGAAGAGGAATGTCTCCGAAGGCGGCGGCGTCCAGCACGCCTTTCCAGGGAGCGACGGGTTCCGGCAGGGCGAGGCGGTATTTGCCTTCAAAGGGAGGCATTCCGCAGGGGACGCCCCGGAAAACATGCACCCCGTCGATCACGAGGCCGCGCAGGTCTCCCTTCGGAGTATGGACAATGGGCCCTTCCGTCGCACGGGCACGGAAAGGCAGGGCAGTCATAAGCGCCGCAGCGGCGCCGGAATAGAGAAACTGGCGTCTGTTCATGAGAAGGCTCCTGTGTATGGCAGAAAAAGGAAGCCGGAGATTGGCGGCTTCCTTGTTCAGAAAAAAACAAAAGCCCGTATAAGGTAAAGCTCAAAATTTTTTCCTGTTGTTCTATAAAAGGCAACATGTTTCCGATTGTTTTTGAAAAGGTGCGCGTCGGCGGCATGGCTATGGGAGGCGTATGCGCACAGGTGCGGACGAGAGCTCCGTATGCCGGAAATATTGCGTTATTTCTTCTTTCCTGAGCCGTTATGACGGCATGATTTTTGAGAAAAAAGAAACATGTTGAACGCCGTATGCCTCCGTCGTGCTCCGGGAGTCCGAAAAACGCGATAAAAAAGGGAGACGGCGGAACCGTCTCCCTTTTTTATCGCGGTAAGGAAGAAGAACTACATGTCGGGCGTGATGACCTCAAGGCCGCCCATGTAGGGACGAAGCACCCTGGGGATGACGATGGAGCCGTCTTCCTGCTGGTAGTTTTCAATCACGGCCACCATGGAACGGCCGGTGGGCAGGCCGGAGCCGTTGAGGGTGTGCACGAATTCAGGCTTGCCGCCGCCCTTGGGACGGAAGCGGATGTTGGCGCGACGGGCCTGGAAGTCCACGCAGTTGGAGCAGGAGGAAATTTCGCGGTAGGTGTTCTGACCGGGCAGCCACACTTCCACATCGTAGGTCTTGGCGGAACCGAAGCCCATGTCGCCGGTGCAGAGGGTGATGGTGCGGTAGGGCAGCTCCAGCTTTTCCAGCAGGATTTCCGCGCAGCGGCGCATGTTTTCCAGCTCTTCCCAGGACTTGTCGGGATGGGCGAAGCGCACCATTTCCACCTTGATGAACTGATGCTGGCGGATGAGTCCGCGCACGTCCTTGCCGGCGGAACCGGCTTCGGAGCGGAAGCAGGGCGTGCCCGCGGTATAGCGCAGAGGAAGCTGGTCTTCCTCAAGAATTTCTCCGGCGTGCAGGTTGGTGACGGGCACTTCGGCCGTGGGGATGAGGTAGTAGCCCCATGCGGGCATCTTGAACAGGTCTTCCTCGAACTTGGGCAGCTGCCCCGTGCCCAGCATGGTGGCGGCGTTGACCATGAAGGGGGGCAGAATTTCGGTGGCGCCGAATTCCGTGGTCTGCGTGTCGAGGTAGAAGTTCATGAGCGCGCGTTCCAGGCGGGCGAACACGCCGTGGGATACGCAGAAGCGGGAACCGGCGAGCTTGGCGCCGCGTTCGAAGTCCAGTCCTTTCCGGGCGGCGCCCACTTCAAAGTGCTGCCTGGGCGGGAACGGGAATTCGCGGGGCGTGCCCCAGCGGTGCAGTTCGGGGTTGTCGTTCTCATCGAGGCCTACGGGCACGGAGGCATCGGGGATGTTGGGCACGCTGAGCATCCACTGATACACCTTTTCCTTGATGTCGGAAACTTCGGCGTCCAGTTCCTTGATGTGATCGGAAAGCTTGCCGAGTTCGGCAACGAGTTCGGAGGCGTCTTCCCCGGCGCGCTTTTTGCGGGCAACTTCGGCCGATTCGGCGTTGCGGCGGCTCTTGAGCGTTTCCACCTCGGTGAGGGCGGCGCGGCGGCGGGCGTCGAGTTCTAGGAATTCATCGACGGAAATGCTGGAATGGCGGTCGGCCAGGGCCTTGGCCACCACTTCGGGCTGTTTCTGAAGCAGTTTGAGATCAAGCATGGGTAACTTCCTTGAATCTGCGTGTGGGCGATATGATGCAGGCGTGAAGCCCGGGTATTTGAAAGGAACGGATATTCTAGCCCGACAGTGTCGCAGCGTCAATGTTGCGGAAAGCGGGAACGAAAGGGCCCTCGTCCGCCGGGGATGAGGGCCCTTCCATGTCATGGAAAACGTATGCCTACAGGATGCCTACGAAATTCCACCACGGAATGGCCACGCAGGCGAGGAGCACGCCGCACAGAAGCGCACGCAGGGCGAGCGCGGGAATGACGTGGGAGAGCGTGACGCGGCCGGTGATGAAGATGTAGAGGAAGTACACGGCCTCATAGGGCAGGATGTACTGATCCAAGCCGTACTGGAAGGCGTAGAACAGGGGCAGAGGGTTCATGTTGAGCGCCTGCCCGAGGTCGCCGATGGCGGGGGTGAAAGCCGCCGTGGCCGCCAGAGGCGTAAGCAGGAAGTTGACGGCCACGCCGGAAATATAGGCGATGATGACCGACATGGTTTCTCCCCAGCCCTGAAGCAGGGGAAGAATCTGCTGCACGGCCCAGGCATTGAAGCCCACGGCTCCGCCCACGAAGCCGATGGACATGCAGCCAGTGATGAAGACAAGGAACATGATCTCCACCTTGCCGATGCTTTCCTCGGAAAGGATGCTTATGCCGGGCATATAGCAGAGCAGGGCCAGCACGGCGAAGATGAATACGGGGTCGACCCCGGTCCAGGGCTGAACCATGAAGGCGAGCACCATGCCGAGAACGATGACCATGAGCTTCTTTTCCTTGGGGCTCACGGGGCCGAGTTCCTTGCGGCTGGAGGCGATGAAGGCCTGCGCGTTGCCCATGGTGGTGAGGTTTTCCTTCCCCTTCACGACCAGAATGACGGCCATGGAAGCCAGCGTGTAGACGATGGAGAAGAAGGAACCGTGCCAGGCGTACTGCCAGAAGTCCACGGTGCTGCCGTCCTTGAAGAGCATGGTGAAGGCCCAGATGAAGCTTTCGGACGTGTGCAGGAACAGGAACTGGGGCGCGGCTGCCGCCATAAAGGCCATGAGAATGATGGCGGAGGACATGCGCGACTTGTGATTGAGCCGCAGCGTGTCGACGATGCCGGAGGCGATGGCGCAAAGCACCACCATACGGGCGAGAATGGAGGGCAGAACAAGGGCAAGGACAAGCCCGCCGAGGAAGAAGCCCCACAGAAGGCCCAGGAAACTGCCGCCTGCAAGCGTGAGGCAGGCAAGGGCCAGGCGCCGCGCAAGGCCCGTCTGATCCATGGCTTCACCGATGATGACGGCGGCGAAGGATATCCACGGCAGTACCGTGGTCCACGGGCCGAAAACCACTTCCGCAGGAGCCACGCCGCCCAGCATGTAGCCGAAGGTGAGCAGGGCCGCCACACCTATGGCCGGGAAGACGTTGAAGGCCCATGCCAGTATGGCCATACTGGTCATGGCCATGAACAGGGGCGCCTTGGGAGAGATGTCCGTCGGGGCTGCGAAGTAGACGATGAGGGGCAGCACCAGAGTCAGCGGCCATCGGAGCATGGATAGAGTTTTCATTTTTCCTCCCTGATAAGACGGATATCCGGTCCCTTGCCGGAATGATGTGCCTTTATGAGCGCGTCGCGACACGTTTCAGGACTGTGCTGAAGTGGTTCCCCTGCCTGTCCGTAAAAGGCATGCCTGCGGAGAGTGCGGTATTACCGCGCCATCGTAGGATTCTTCATCGGTCTGCGCAAGCCGCTCTGCCGCATGAAAGTTACTTCGTCTTTTTTCTTTCATGACGGGAATGCCCCGGTTTCCGAAAGGAAACCGGGGCGGTGTGTCAGATGAGGCGGTCGCGCCAGGCCGTTTTCACTTCATCGCCTTCCTTCCATACCCGCAGGAACTTGTCGCGGAGCAGGGGGTTGGTGAAGGTGTAGTCGGAACGGATGTGGCGTCCGCGGCTTTCCTTGCGCTCCCGGGCCGAGATCATGAGCGCCTGGCCGAGATCGAGCAGGTTGATGACTTCGGCGGCCCGCATGAGTTCGTGCGCGTCGGAGGCATACAGTTCTTTTTCTATCTTCATGCGCAGATCGCCCAGGTACTTGATGCCGGCGGTGAGCATGGAGTCGGAACGAACGCGGTGCGGGCCGCAGTCGGCGTATTCGGTCATGATCTGCTGCAGGGCGAAGTTGGCTTCCTGCCAGGACGCGCCGACCTTGCGTTCGTATATGGCGCTGTAGAAGGCCATGCGTTCTTCAGCCTGTTCCGTCGCTTCCGCGGCGAGGGCGCGGGTCTGGTAATCGGCGGCGTGATGTCCGGCAATCCAGCCGTAGACGGCCGCGGCGCCGATATCGCCGCTGATGTTGCCCATCATGTCGCCTGCGGCGAAGAGGCCGCGTACGTTGCTTTCGCCGTTGATGTCGATTTCTATGCCGTTGGTCACGAGGTTGGCTTCATACTGGCCGAATTCCACGGCGTGTTTGCCGGGGTCGATGCCTTCCTTGTCCATATAGTCCAGAAGGGCGGTGAGACCTTCGCACTTCATGGCCCAGCGCATGTGTTCCAGGTCTTCCTTGCTTGCACCGGAGCAGTCCATGTAGGCGGGGCCGCGGCCGCTCAGCTTGAGATCGGTGAAGGCCGAGGACCACACATCGCTCGTCATGTCGCCGGTTTCCACATTGGGCCTGGTGATGAAGGGGCCCACGGGCCTTCCGTCGGGGTAGCGGTACACGCCTATCCAGGTGGCCTTGCCGCAGCGGGCGAGGAAGCGCGGCCCGGCATGGCGGTAGGTCTTTTCCATGTTCACAAGGTAGGTGCCGATGCGCCAGGCCTGAGCGATGGAGTCGCCGGTGCCGGAAGGGCACATGTTGGTGTTGAACATCTGGCTCGGCGTGGGATCGGTGGTGAAAAGGCGGCTCACATAGCCCGTGGCGGCCACCACGGCCTTGGCCCGGACCATGATGAAGGAAGGTTCGTCACCGGAAACATCCAGCGCAAGCACGCCGCTCACTCCTTCCTTGTCGCGGAACATTTCAAGCACGGGAGCGTGGTTCAGAATCTTCACGCCGCGCTTTTTCGCCTGTTCAGTGAGCACCTTCTTCTGGTTGTGGCCGTCGTATTTCAGGAAGATGCGCGGGCGGCCCGGGTAGGCATGGCCTTCGAAGTGGTAGTCGCCCGTGGGCTTCATGTTGATGCCCCAGTCGTTCCACATGTTCACGATCTTCGGGCTGGTTTCCAGAAAGCGCATGACGAGAGGCGTGTCGTTGCTCGTGGCGTTCTGGCTGTCCATGAATTCGTTGTAGACCACGCTGATATCGCCGTGCTTTTCGGGAATCCAGCACAGGAAGTGGTCGTTGCCCGTGGCGCCTGCGCCGCTGCGCTTGGTATTGGCCTTGTCCAGAAGAACCACCTGGGCGCCCTTGTCCGCCGCGGCGATGGCGGCCATAAGTCCGGCTATGCCGCCGCCGATGACGGCGACGTCGGCTTCATACTGCTTTTTGAGAGGGATCATGGATGACCTCCGAAGAAAATGTGGGTGGGGAAAGGGATGCCCCGGAAGGGCCGTCGCCCGGATTCGTCGTTATGGAGAGGAAAGCCCGGGCGGGCATGAAGCATGGGGAAAAGATTTTTCCGGGGCTCTTTCAGGGAAACCTTTGCGGAAAGCTCAGCGTACGGGCAGGTCTTTGGGCTTCAGGGTGTCGGCGTCCACATAAAGCAGCATGTGCGTGAGCGGCAGGCGCAGTTCTATGGCGTGGGCCGGGCAATCCAGCACGCAGGCGTTGCAGTGCCAGCATTCGTAGGGGCGTTTTACTTCGGGAACCTTGTCCGTGTCCTTGTTGTGACGGAATACCTGCAGGGGGCACACATCGGCGCAGATGCCGCAGCCAAGGCAAGCTTCTCTGTTGATGACCGGGGGCATATTTCTTCTCCTTTGCAGAAATGGACATTCGCATGGCGGCTTCGCCAACTGGCGACGAGTACAGAATTTCACAAAGGAAAAAAGGAAAATATCGCATGTGCGACATTTTTATATTTTTTGTGCGGAACACTGAAAAAAACAGGGAGAAGAAGCCGTGATGAAGCGGTGGAAAAGGCAGCGGGCAAAGGGATGCGAAAAGCCCCTTGCTCATAAATATTGTGTCTTTTCAGTATGTTTTACTTTTGATAGAGGATAGAAACGGCGTTTTGGGACTGATGGGAAAAACGGAACAAGGTTTTTCTGTCTGCTGACGGGGGAGGAAACGTCGGATATGCGGTGCTGCGATGAGAAGCAGTTCCTGCCGGCAGGGCCGGAAACTAGGCTCAGGACTCATTAATTGCCAAAAGGGTAAAAAGTTCTTATTGTCGGCATAGGGAGGATGCCATGAAGGAACTTTTTTATCTTTCTCATGAACAGATTGCTCGTATCAAACGCTACTTTCCTCNTAGGCTCAGGACTCATTAATTGCCAAAAGGGTAAAAAGTTCTTATTGTCGGCATAGGGAGGATGCCATGAAGGAACTTTTTTATCTTTCTCATGAACAGATTGCTCGTATCAAACGCTACTTTCCTCGTTCCCATGGCATTCCGAGAGTCGATGACAGGCGTGTCGTCAGCGGCATTATCTATGTCATCAAGCACGGCCTGCAATGGAAAGATGCTCCGCGCGAGTATGGACCATACAAAACTCTCTACAATCGTTTTATCCGCTGGAGCCGATTGGGTGTCTTTAACAGGATTTTTGCGGAGCTTGTTGAGCAAAACGGCTCCACAACACGCTTGATGATTGATGCCACACATCTCAAGGCACACAGGACAGCAGCAAGTTTGCTGAAAAAAGGGGCCTTTCCCGATGTATCGGACGCACAAAAGGCGGCCTGAATTCAAAACTCCACGCTGTCTGTAATGCCTTCGGTCAACCGTTGGCCTTCCATCTGTCCGGCGGTCAGGTGAGCGACTACAAAGGCGCTGCTGTCCTGCTTGATACTCTGCCGCAGGCCGGGGAGCTTCTGGCGGATAGAGGCTATGATGCCGACTGGTTTCGTCATGCCTTGTCCCGTAAAGGAATCACGCCGTGTATTCCCGGCAGACACAGCCGGAAAACTCCGGTGGCCTATGACAAGGAGGTTTATAAGCAGCGGCACAAGATAGAAATCATGTTCGGCCGACTCAAGGATTGGCGCAGAATAGCCATGCGTTATGACCGTTGTGCCCACACGTTCTTTTCGGCTATTTGTCTCGCTGCCATTGTCATCTTTTATATTTAATGAGTCCTGAACCTAGGCTCCCGCCATGCGGCGGAGTCTTTCCATGTCGAGGATGCGAACCTTTCCGCGCCGGAAGCTTTCCAGCACTCCCTGAGCTTTCAGGTACTGTATGGCTCTGCTCAGGGTGGCCCTGTGCACGCCGAGCATGGCGGCGCAGCGTTCCTGCGTGAGGCCGAGGGGAAACTCCGTGCCGCCGTGCCGTACGGAAAGGGAGACGAGGTAGCGGCAGAAACGGATGGAGAAGTCGTCCATGAGCATGTCGGAAAGAAAGGTGCTGTGGATGAGCGCCACGGTGCCCATCTGGCGCAGGGCGTAGGCGGCGAGAGCAGGACTGGAGGTGACGGCCTGTTCGTTCCGAAGGACGGCTCCGGGAATCCTCCAGACGGTGCTTTCCTCCACGCAGTGATACAGACCGGAGGCATTCTGGTGCGTCAGGGCGCAGGCAAGGTTGAAGATGCCGCCGGGTTCGAAGGTCATGAGGGCCCGGTGCCTGCCGTCGAGCGTATCGAAGAGAATGCGCACGCTTCCCTTTTCCAGAAAATACATGTCGAAGAGCCGTTCGCCGGAAAGATCGATGAGGCTTCCCGCGGGACAGACGAACCTTGTACCTTCGCGCTGAATTTCCTTCCATACGGAGGAAGACGCGTCCACTTTCCCCTGTACCACGGGCACGGCGAAGGGCATGTAGTCAGCCTGGGGAGAGACGTTTTTCTTGAGGGAGGCAGAAGGAGAGGGCATGGGATATCCTTGCGGTGTCGGACCGGCGCAGCCGGAGAAGACGGGCCTTTTGACGCCCGTTGATGGTAGCAGGGATGTCCCGGCCGGGCAAGAAAGGGAGGGAAGAGAAAGCGCTCCGTTTCGCGGGGGCGAAGCGGAGCGCTCTGAAGCGTGGAGAGGAGGCAGTTCTCCGCGCTGAAGATCCGTAGGCTCTGAGAGACTCTTTTGGAGCGGGAGAATCAGAAGAGCACGGAGCCGAGAATGGCGGTGACGGCGCTTATCAGTATCCAGGAGAGCAGGATGACGATGGGAGAGGATTTCCAGATGCTTCTGGAGCTGGCCCATTCGTTGCCGTGCAGCAGTGCGGCGCTGGAGCTGGCGGCAGGAGTGAGGAAGGCCAGATGCACGCCCATGACCACCATGATGACAGGCAGCTCCGGCCCGACATTCATATTGGAACAATAGCTGAAGATGACGGGCATAAGGGCCACGCCCACGGCGCCGTTATTGATGAACTGAGTGAGAATGGTAGCCAGAAGGCCCATGCACACGGCAAAGAACAGCGGGGAGCCGGAACCGAACAGAGGTTCGAGCATGGTCATGAGGAAGGAGGTGATGCCGCTTTCAGGCTTGGCCATGACGCCGGAGAGGGGCTGAACCAGAGCGAGAATGAAGATGATGCCCCAGGCCACACCGTCGTCCACCATGGCCTTGAAGCGGAGCAGAGGTTTGCCGTCAACCCTGATGAAGCACATGAGGCCCACGAGGAACATGCAGATGCCGGTGTTGCCTATGCTCTTGAGGAAGCGGACAACGGCCAGATCCTTGGGCAGGAAGGCGGGGATGAGCAGCAGGGCCACCAGGGCGAAGAGAAATCCGAGCACCAGTTTCTGTACGGAAGAGAGACTCAGGCTCTGTTCCGTGTCGAGCTTTCCGGCGTCGAGGTTGGCCAGCTTACTCACGTCGGGACGGAAGATGTACTTGCCGATGAGCAGAAACAGCAGGGAGCACAGGGCGCAGGCGACCAGGGCGATAAGCATGTACTTGGCGTAGTCGATATGCGTTCCCGCCATGGTTTCGTAAGCACCCATCACGGTAAGAGCTGTTTGCTTGAAGGGAATGAGAGACATGCCCACCTGTGCGGCGTAGACGATGCCGAACACCATCATGGTGGGGTAGCCGTCGCCTTTCTTATAACCGCATACGTCGCAGACGCCGTACAGGATGCTCCAGCCGATGACCGCCGCAGGGGAGGCGCTGGTCAGGCCGCCGAGCAGCATGATGGAGCCGAGAAAAGTATAGGTGAACAGCCATGGTCTTCCGGTCACAGCCTTGCGGGTGATGAACCACAGCGAGATGAACCTAGGTTCAGGACTCATTAAATATAAAAGATGACAATGGCAGCGAGACAAATAGCCGAAAAGAACGTGTGGGCACAACGGTCATAACGCATGGCTATTCTGCGCCAATCCTTGAGTCGGCCGAACATGATTTCTATCTTGTGCCGCTGCTTATAAACCTCCTTGTCATAGGCCACCGGAGTTTTCCGGCTGTGTCTGCCGGGAATACACGGCGTGATTCCTTTACGGGACAAGGCATGACGAAACCAGTCGGCATCATAGCCTCTATCCGCCAGAAGCTCCCCGGCCTGCGGCAGAGTATCAAGCAGGACAGCAGCGCCTTTGTAGTCGCTCACCTGACCGCCGGACAGATGGAAGGCCAACGGTTGACCGAAGGCATTACAGACAGCGTGGAGTTTTGAATTCAGGCCGCCTTTTGTGCGTCCGATACATCGGGAAAGGCCCCTTTTTTCAGCAAACTTGCTGCTGTCCTGTGTGCCTTGAGATGTGTGGCATCAATCATCAAGCGTGTTGTGGAGCCGTTTTGCTCAACAAGCTCCGCAAAAATCCTGTTAAAGACACCCAATCGGCTCCAGCGGATAAAACGATTGTAGAGAGTTTTGTATGGTCCATACTCGCGCGGAGCATCTTTCCATTGCAGGCCGTGCTTGATGACATAGATAATGCCGCTGACGACACGCCTGTCATCGACTCTCGGAATGCCATGGGAACGAGGAAAGTAGCGTTTGATACGAGCAATCTGTTCATGAGAAAGATAAAAAAGTTCCTTCATGGCATCCTCCCTATGCCGACAATAAGAACTTTTTACCCTTTTGGCAATTAATGAGTCCTGAGCCTAGACAGACCATAGTGATTGATGGTGGCGCAGAACACGAAGATGAAGAACATCATGGCCACGATGGGATCGCCGAAACTCTTGTTGAGCAGGCTGACGGGCTTCATTCCGCCGACGAGCATGAGGGCGAGCAGGCCTGCGATGCTGGGCCAGATGATATCGATGAAGATCCAGCCGTAGAGCACGCCGAGAAAAATGCCGATGAGGTTCATCCCCAGCGGGGTAAGAGGTTCAAGCGGGGGAAGCTGGCCGAAGCCGAACATGATGGCGAGGCAGAGGGCGGAGTGCGCGAGATATTTGATGTGCGGCTTTTTCGATGCGCCGGAAACAGAGCTGGCGGTCATGATGGTTCTCCTGAGAGAAAGAGGCGGGAAATGTTTTGCGGAAAGGGGAAATTTTTCGGAGGCACTCGATGAGGGAAATTCGTATTCCGGGGTATGGGAAAGAGACCCCCGTCCGGCCGGAGGCCGGACGGGGGAAGGAACGGTATCGGAAGAAGAGCGTCACACCTGCATACGCAGGGGGAAGCGGAAGCCTATGGCGCCGGTAGGGCAGCTGGTACGGCAGTTGGCGCAGTGCCAGCATTCGTCGCCGTGGGCGACTTCAGGTCTGTCGCTGCCGTTGTCCAGATGCTTGAGTTCCAGCACATAGCCGGGGCAGTCGTCCACGCAGGTGCCGCAGCCCTTGCAGTGACCGCAGTGCATGCAGCGGGCGGCTTCGATCATGGCCTGTTCGGCGGTGTAACCGGCGTTGTTTTCAGTGAAGTCCATGTGGTTGACGCAGGCGGGCTTCTGCGGCTCGGTCTTCTCGTACTGGAGAATGCCGTAGATTTCTTCCATGGGAACCACATAGGGTTCCTTGGTACCGGCCAGATCGTCGCGGGCCACGATGGTGTTGTCGTCGCCGATGACGTAGACACGGGATTTTTCACCGGTGAGCCAGGCATGAACACCGAAGGCGGCGCGGCGGCCGTCGCCGATGGCTCCGGCAATGGAGGTGGGACCGGCGGACACGTCGCCGGCGGCGAAGATGCCTTCGGCGGAGCTGGCCTGCTGCCTGTTCACCACGATCCAGTTGCGGGGGGTGAGTTCCACATTCGCTTCAGCCATGAAGCCGAGGTCGGTCTTCATGCCCACGGCGAAGATGACGGTATCGCAGTCGAGGCTGTGTTCGCCGCCTTCCACGGGAACCAGGGTCAGATGACCCTTTTCGTCGAAGCGGCATTCCTTCACTTCGAAGTAATCCACGCCTGCGGCCTTGCCGTCGCTGGTACGGATGGCGGACATGGTGCAGGAATTGTGAATCTGGATGCCTTCTTCCTTCGCCTGAATGAGGTCTTCTTCAGGAGCGCGCATTTCACCGGCCTTTTCCAGGCAGATGACATGCACTTCTTCCGCGCCGAGGCGACGGGCCACGAACGCGGCGTCGAAGCCGACACCGCCGCCGCCCATGACGACCACGCGCTTACCCACTTCGGGGCGCAGACCGAGGGAGGCCGCACGCAGAAATTCCACGGCCTTCACGGCGCATTCCGCACCGGGGATGGGAAGGCTGTTTTCCCTGGGAGTCCCGGTGGCCACGATGACGGCGTCGTGCGCGGCGCGCACGTCGGCAAAGGAGATGTCGCGGCCGACCTGGGTGTTGACGCGGGCGCGCACGCCGGCTTCAAGCACCCAGCCGAGTTCGCGGTCCACTACGTCGCGGGGCAGACGGAAGTCCGGCACGCCGTAGCGGGTCATGCCGCCGAGAACGGGGTTGGCTTCATACACGGTGACGTCGTGGCCGAGAAGGGCCAGGAAGTAGGCGGCCGTCAGACCGGCGGGACCGCCGCCGATGACGCCCACGCTCTTGCCCGTGGAGGGACGGCGCTTGAACTGCGCGGTGCCGAGGGAGGAATGGTCGTAGACGGCGCGTTCCAGAGCACGGGTATTCACACAGGCATCGTAGCCTGCACGGTTGCAGTTGGACTGGCAGAAGTGGGGGCAGACGCGGCCGGTCACGCCGGGGAAGGGATTCTTGGCGCGCAGGTAGCGCAGGGCTTCGTCGAATTCGCCCTTTTCCACAAGAGCCTGCATCTTCTGGATGGAATTGCCCGCGGGGCAGAAGTGTTCGCACGGCGAGGTGCGGAACTGCTCCTTGAGGCTGTCGCCCATGACGATGGGCATGGTGATTTCACGACTATATCTAGGCGGCATGATAATACTCCTTGAGTGACTGATCCGCTCCCTTTTCAGGGAGAGGGGGCGGCCGGAAGCCGGTTCCGGCGCCGGGAAACCGCGAGGGACTTCTGCCCCTCGAAACGGTTTCAGACGGAAAGGGCTCTACAGAAGAGGGGCCTTGCCCCAGTGGTACTCGGTGCCGTTTTCGCCCTTGATGAGAAGCAGGGGCTTTGCCATGTCGGGATTGAGCTTGGGGTAGTCGGTGATCTTGTACACGCAACGGCCCGTTTCCTTGCGTTCCATGGTGGCCTTGATGGCCAGTTCGCACACCTTGAGCACTTCGCACGATTCATGGCAGCGCATGAGGTCGCGCAGGCTGTCTGCATGGAGCTGGGGAATCTGATCTTCCAGGAAGGTGATCTTTTCCAGAGCGCGTTCCATGCCGGCCATGGAGCGGCGGAAGCCCATATAGTACATCATGACGTTGCGGGCGGCTTCTTCCAGTTCTTGATAGGTCAGTTCCTGGTCGTTGCCGAGGGGAGCGAAGATGTCGGATTTCATCTTGGCGGCGAGGTCTTCGTCGATCTTGCCGGCCTGCTCCATGCCGGAAGCCTTGAGAGCAGCCTGACGGCCGGCTTCGAAGCCGCCGCACATGGCGCCGGAGCAATACAGGAAGATGCTGCCGCAGAACAGACCGGGAATGGTGGTTTCGAACTGGTCGTTCACCGCGATGGTACCGCCGAAGATGAGTTCGCCGATTTCCACTTCCAGAAGCTTGTGCTGGAAGTCGGTGCCGGTGCAGTCCGCCCAGTCGCCGAAGGTGGCCTTGTCGCCGGGCATGAGGATGTATTGCAGTTCATGCACGATTTCAGGGTCGACATGGCGCATGTCCATGTAGAAGGGCGGGCCATTGCCCTCGAGCTGTTCCTGGTAGGTACCCTGAATCTGGTTGTTGCGTACGCCGTTTTCGCCCATGGGATCGTACTTGAACATGAAGCGTTCGCCCACGGCGCTGATTTCATGAGCACCGGAGCTGTTGATGCCGTTCATGCCGGGGCAGCCGTAGCCCTTGGGTTCCATGGTGGCGCGCTGATAGGTGTCGAGTTCGGTAACGGCCGCGCCGGCGTCATAGCCGAGCACTACGCCTGCGCCGGTGTTGTAGGGGTACATCCACACGTTGTAGGGATTGTGCGTGGAGTTGTTGTAGCCGCGGGTGGCGGAACGGCCCTGGGCGGAAACCACGGTCTTGGCACGGAGGATGACGTATTCGCCGGTCACCACGTTCCAGCCGAGCGCGCCGCAGGCCTTGCCGCTGTCGGAGAGGATCTTCATGGCCATGATGCGGTCGAGCACATGTACGCCGGAATCGCGCACGATGCGGGCCATGACGCGCTTGATGGTCATGCCGTTGGCGATGTGAACCCACCAGGTGCCGGGCTGGCCGAAGCCCTGAGTGCGCTTGTAGGTGCCGTCGCTGTTCTTGCTGAAGTCCACGCCGCACTTTTCAAGGCGTTTGAGCATGTGCTCCATGTGGTTGTACCAGCCGTTGGTGATCATGGCGGGCGTCCAGCCGTTGAGGGGCTTGGCATAGAACTTCACCAGGTCTTCGGCGGTGTCGAACTTGGAACCTTTTTCGTTCAGGACGGCCATGTAATGGTCATTGCCGCCACCGATACAGCCGGAACTTTCCAGCTTGCCTTTATCCAGCAGCACGACGTCCAGGCCCTGCTCGCGAGCTCCGAGGGCCGCGCCGCAACCGGAGGCGCCGGAGCCAATGACGAGCACGTCTGTTTCAATCAGCGTGCCAAGCGGATGAGGGGAGATCTTCATGAAAATATCCTCTATGTTTATAGGAGAAGTCCTTGTTCAGAAAGAAGATTGCGCTTTCCAGCAAGGAAGGATCGGTAGGTTTAAGCCGCTGCCTTTTTGCGTCCGCGCAGCTGGATGAGGGTGAGCGCGACGAAGATGGCGATGCCGGCGATAAGGAACTGAATGTGCCCCAGGGCAATCCAGATGCCGCACAGGGCGACTACCACGGCGAGGCCCCAGCGTTCGGCGACGTTGAGTATGCGCAGCCCGTAACCGGTGATCATCATGCAGAAGGCGATGACGGTGAACACGCCTACGACAGAGACGATCAACGTTTCGGCAAGCGGTCCCTGTCCGAGCATGAGGGCAGGACGGCCCACCACGAGGTAGGGGATGGCGAAGCCCACTGCCCCGACCATGGAGGCCTCGAGCGCCGTTCTCATATAGGACGACTCAGCGATACCGGCGGCAGGCAGAGCAGCGAGGGCGATGGGCGGCGTAAGGCAGGAGAAACAGGCGAACACAAAGACGAACATGTGGGCTGCGAAGGGGTCTACGCCCATGTTGACGAGAACCGGAATGCCGACCATGGAAACGAGCAGGTAAGCAGCCAGAGTGGGAACGCCCATGCCGAGGATCAGGCACACGCACATGGTGATGAACAGCGCAATGGGAATGCTGCCGTGGGACCACATGACGATGAGCTGGGGAATCTTGATGCCGAGCAGCGTCTTGGTCACGGTGGTCATGATGGGACCAAGCACGGCGCAGGTGACGCCGATCTTGGCGCCGGTGACCGCACCGTCGATAAAGGCGGGAAGGATGCTCTTGAGTTGATCGTATTTTTTGGAAGTGACGATGTCGATGATGTTGAGCACGAGCAGAAGCATCATGGCCCAGAAGATGGTGAACATGGGGCTGTACCCCATGACCAGCAGAGCGATGATGGCCAGCAGGGGAAGCACGAAAATGGGGGCGTCGTGGATGAACGCGCGCAGGGAGAAGGCGGCGATGTCGCTGGGATCCATGCGGATGCCGAGACGCTTTGCCTGGAACTGGGCGTAGAGACCTACGGAGAGGAAGTACAGAAGAGACGGAATGAGCGCGGCAGCCATGACAGTGACGTAGGGTACTTCCGCAAGTTCGGCCATGACGAAGGCGGTGGCACCCATGACGGGGGGCATGATCTGCCCGCCGGAGGATGCGGCGGCTTCAATGGCGCCGGCCTGATAGGACTTGTAGCCCACCTTCTTCATAAGGGGAATGGTGAACGCGCCGGTCGCGGCCACGTTGGCCATGACGCTACCGGTTACGGAGCCCATGAGGGCGCTGGAGACCACGGCGGTGATGGCGGGACCGCCGTCGAGCTTGCTGCCGGTGAGCATACCTACCTGGTTGAAGAAGCGGGCCGCGCCGGTAGCTCCGAGCAGGCTGCCGAAGAGCACGAAAAGGAAGATATAGTTTGCGCTGATGCCGAGCACCTGGCCGTAGATGCCGCCGGACAGATCCAGACCGTAGCTGACGAGCAGTTCATCGATGCCGATATTGGGGGACTGCAGCGGGCCGGGCAGATAATGACCGAACACGGCGTAGGCGATGAAGCACATGGCGACGATGGGGAAAACCCATCCGAAGGAGCGCCGGGAGGCTTCAATACCCAGACCGACCAGCAGGACGCCTACGAACATGTCCTGACCTGTGAGATCCAGCATGGGGCCACGTTCTTCCTGCAAGCCGCTGTAGTTCAGAAACATGTAGGCTGTGGCATAGATGGACAGCGCGATGAGCAGCACAACGACGGCTTTGCCGAACGTGGATTTCTGTCTGGTAAACGCCCACAGGAATACCAGCACGAGAGCCATCATGTAGTGCAGGTTCTGGTGCTGGATGGGGCCTATGAGCATCCACTGCGTATATACAAGATGGTACAGCGCCATGATGAGCGCCACCCCTACCATAAGGATGCGTACCACGTTGTTCTTTGCCGTTTCCATGGTTTTGTTCCTCTTTAGTGCGACCGGGGGAAAAAGAGCGTAAGGACAGATTCCCTGTTCTCGGAAGATCAGGGGCAGCGTACGCCGTAACAGGATTTTTCGAAGGGAAAGACCGGGGGGGAGAGGGCGCGCCGGCACAGGGGAGCGTGCCGGCGCGCGGAAGGAAAAATCAGCGCAGGCCTTTTTCCTTGTAGAAGCGCAGCGCGCCGGGATGGATCATGTCGTCGGGCACGGTAGGAACGATGAGTTCGGGCCAGACACCCTTGGCCGCGGCGGAGTAGGTGGCCATCTCATCGCAGTGTTCATAGAGTACCTTGGCGATGGTATAGGCGGTCTGCTCATCCAGCTCGTCGAAGGCATAGATGCCGAGCAGGTCGCGCCAGCTGGGGATTTCCTTCGCCGGTACGTTATCGCCGATGGCACCGGCGGGCACGCTCTTGCATTCGTAGGCGATCTTGTCGTTTTCAGAAGCCTTCTTCACAGCTTCCGCGGGAATGTCGATGTAGTGGGGATTGCCGCGGGAGGCGATGAGTTCGCCATAGACGGCGACGGGAACCCAGGGCGGAGTCTGACGGGAGCTCACGCCGAGAATCATGGCATCGATGGAGCCGTCGAGCATGGCGTCGCGCATACTGCCCCAGTTCATGTATTCAAAGTCGATGGACTTGGGATCGGAGCAGGCGGCCATCACGATGGACGCATGGTTGTGACCGAGTACCGTGGGCTTGGGGCCGAGGCCGACCCGTTTGCCTTTGAGGTCTTCGATGGTTTTGATGCTGGGATCGAAGGTAATGAGAGTCTGGATGTTTTCGCTCATGTTGCCGATGAGCTTCAAGCCGGTGAAGGCCTTCTTGTAGGGGGCGACGCCGGCGCGGGCTTCCATGACGGGAACCAGAGTACCCGCAACGATGCGCCGTTCGGGAGCCTGTGAAGCCTTGATGATGCCCATGCCCGTACCGTTGGTTTCCACGGCGCTGGCCGTGATTTCGGGGGCGTGGATCTTGAGGATTTCCGTAAGGGCGTAGCTCATCTGATAGAGTGTTCCGCCGAATATGCCGGCCTGAATTTCCACGGTTGCCGCGTGAGCGGGAGCGGAAATGCCGAGGGCCAGTACGCATGCCGCCAGAGATTTGAGAGAGAGTCGAGCCATTGTTGCCTCCTGATTGCTATTGTGAAAATAATCCACAAACGACCTTGTCTTGTCAATTTGAAAAGATTTGTTTATTGTTTGATGAAATTACACATAGTTCCGCTGAGAATATGATCTGCACAATAATTATTGGAAATAGTTATTTTTTAATAGTGCTGTTCCTTTTGTGGAGTAAAAAGGGAATAAAATATAACCATAAGAGATAATTTGTTTTTTATTTTTTAAGAAAGAATTTCGTCGCAGGCAGGCGGGAAAAGAGCCGGGAGAATTCGTGCTTCTTTTTCCTTAATGGGCAGAAGTTTGAAAAAAAAAGAACAAGTTGTTTATTGTATTGCTGGAATAGATGTTTTTTTTCTTTGATATTGTCTAAAATGGGGCAAAACTTCGCCGCGGGTATTCCTGTAAAAGGTCTCATTTTGCCGGAAGTACAGGATTGCCGGTGAGTTGCAGACGTCCGCGGCGGGATAGGGAGAAAAAAGTGATAGAAGAATTGAGCGGAGATTTTTTTCAGCAGCTGAGGGGGTTTTACTACACGGCTCATACGGGCAGCATACGCAAGGCCGCCCAGCTCATGAACCGGAACCCTTCCACCATAAGCTGGCAGATCAGGCAGCTTGAGCAGCAGCTCAATACGGTACTGTTCGACAGGTACATGAAAAGGCTGCGGATTACGCCGGAAGGGGAGAGGCTGCTTTCCTGGACGATTTCCACCTTCGAGCTTCTTCGCGGCATGAAGTCCGACATCAGTTCGCCTTCCGGGGTGCTGCGCGGAACAATCAGCATTTCCAGTAATCTTCCCTTCTCGGCACGGGCGGTTCGCATCATCGCGGCGTTCCGCAGGGATCATCCCGAGGTACATATAAAGATACGCCGTGCGCTTCCTTATGAAACCGTGGAGGATGTGGTCAGCTCCCGTGTGGATTTCGGTCTTACCGGCATTACCCGCGAAGTGCCGAACTGCCAGCTTGAGGAACTTTTTACATCTCAGCCTCTGCTCATTGCGAGGGAGGACAACGAGTTCGGTCTGCCCGAAAGGCCCACGGAAGAGGATCTGATACGCCTGCCGTTCATTTCCTTTCTGGCGGAGAACATGGAGGAGAGCGGCGACCCGTACTTCGATACGTCCCTGGCGTCACTTTCCCAGCCTCTGCAGACGGTGCTGAGCGTGAACAACTATCACCTCATGCTCCGCTATGTGAAACAGGGCATGGGCGTGGCCGTCATGGACGAGCTGTGCCTCATGGCCAGCAAATACGGCAACCTCGGCGAAGGGCTGCGCTCCTATCCTCTGGACGGCATCCTGCCTCCGGTGCACAACGGCATTCTGCTCAGACATCATAAGCATCTCAGCCCGCAGGCAGCGGCGCTTATTGCCAGAATGCGCGAGGAACTCAAGGACGGACTTGCCAAAATCCGCGAGCTGGCCCGATAGCATGTGTTCCTTTCATGGGGACGGACTGCGGAGAAAGTCTTCTCCGCGGTTTTTCCGCTCCCTTGACCGGAAACGGGGCAGGCCTTAAGCTGGCCCAGGTTTTGCAATTTCCCGGCCCTGCGGGGCCGTACATTCGCCGCGCCCTTTCACGGGTGCGGCCAGAGCGGATATATTATGGCAGCAAACGCTTCCCTCGCGGCCCTTTACCGGCCGCAGACCTTTGCCGAGGTGGTCGGGCAGGACATGGTGAAATCCATCCTTTCCCGCGCCGCGCGCGAAGACCGTGTGGCTCCGGCCTATCTTCTCAGCGGCACGCGCGGGGTAGGCAAGACCACCATCGCCCGCATTTTCGCCAAGGCGCTGAACTGTGAGCATGCACCCACGGGAGAACCCTGCAATCAGTGCGAAGCCTGCCGCCGCATCACGCAGGGAAACTTCGTGGACGTGGTGGAAATCGACGGTGCGTCCAACCGCGGCATCGACGACATCCGCCGCCTGCGCGACGCCGTGGGGTATGCGCCTCTGGAAGGCCGCTACAAGGTCTTCATCATCGACGAGGCGCACATGCTCACCAAGGAGGCCTTCAACGCCCTTTTGAAAACCCTGGAAGAGCCGCCCGCCCGCGTGACCTTCATCATGGCCACCACGGAGCAGCACAAGTTTCCGGTGACCATCATCAGCCGCTGCCAGCATTTCGTGTTCCGGCAGATTCCCGAAGCCGTGCTGGAAGAGCATATCTGCGACATTCTGCACCGTGAGGGCCGCGAGTTCGAGTCGGAAGCCGCCCGTCTCATCGCCCGCCGTGCGGCGGGAAGCGTGCGCGATTCCATGTCTCTGCTCGGACAGGTGCTGGCGCTCGGCTGCGCTCCCGGCGAACCGCTTACGGCGCAGCAGGCCCGCGAGGTGCTGGGCCTTGCCGGGCGGGAAGTGATGGATCATCTGCTCGACGCCCTTGCCGCGCAGGATGCGGCGGGCATCGCCGCCCTGGTGCGGGAACTGCTTTCCCAGGGGGCGGACATGGGCTTTTTCCTGCGGGAACTGTGCTCCCTTTGGCGCAACCTTTTCCTCATCCGTCAGGCCGGAGCCGGAGCAGTCCGGGAACTCAGCCTGCCGGAAGCGGAAGAGAAGCGGCTCACCGCCGCAGCCTCGCGCTTCACGCTGACCTACATTCACGCCGCATGGCAGATGACGCTCGATTCCCAGCGCCGTATTCTCACCAGCCTTGAACCTTCCGCCGGCCTTGAGCTTCTGCTTCTGAATCTGGCCATGCTTCCGCGCCTGCTTCCTCTGGAAGAACTGGGCGCGCTGCCTCCGGTGCCGTCTGCTCCGGGAGCTGCTTCCGCTCCTGTGATTCCGGCGTCTTCCTCCGCGTTTTCCGCACCGGCGCCCTCCGCCGTTTCCGCGTCAGGGGAGGTGTCTTCTTCCGTGCCGGGGGAGTCGTTTGCCGTTGAGGCTTCTTCCCCTTCCGTTGAGGCGGAGGCGGTTTCCGTCGTCCCTGCGCCTCCGGCGAAGGCGGAAAAGTGCCCTGCCCCGGAGTGGCGGAGCCGCCCTTCTCCCGTGCAGCAGCCTGCACCGGCGCAGCCTTCCGCGTCCGTCCGAGGCTTGACGGAGGAGCCTAAAACTGTTGAAACTCAGGCCCTGGAAGCCCGGGGGCAGGCGGAAGACTGGAAGGATATTCCCGTGGACGCCTCTCTCCCGTGGGAGGGTTTTCTGGAAACATGCAGGGACAACCGCGACATTCCCCTTCCCATGCTCCGGCAGGTGACGGGCGAGGTGCGCGGCGACTGGCTTGTCCTGCAGGCCCTTTCCCAGGTCATAGGGCAGCAGCTCAGACGCAAGGAAAAGCTTCAGGTGCTGGAGCAGCTTGCCGCCGCCTGGGCGGGCAGACCTCTGCGCATAGCCTTCCGTCCTCCGCAGAAAATCGTGCGTACCGAGGCGGAGCTGAAGGAAGAAATTCAGCAGCACCCCGTCATCAGGAAGTTTCAGGAAGCTTACGACGCCAGACTGGTGCGCTGCACCCCCATCAACCGTTAACATCGCAACAAAAGGGCCGGGAGCCCTTACTCTTCAAGGAGACACGGCATGAAGAACATGAACGACCTGCTGCGCCAGGCTCAGGTGATGCAGAACAAGATCGCGAAACTCCAGCAGGAAATGGCTGAAAAGGACGTGGAAGCTTCCGCCGGCGGCGGCATGGTGAAGGTGGTCATGAACGGCCGCCAGGAAATGAAGTCCATCACCATCGACAAGGCCATCATGGAAAGCGGCGACACGGAAATGCTTCAGGATCTTGTGATCACTGCGGTGAACGAGGCCGTGCGCATCGGCCGCGCCAACCTCGAAAGGGAAATGGCCAATATTTCCGGCGGAATTCATCTGCCCGGCATGTTCTAGGCCTTTGAAGACATTTCCGGCGATACGCCGGAGCGGGACGCCCGGTTCCTCAGGGAACCGGGCGTCTTTTGTCTTTTTCCGGGCTGTTCGAAAAGGCGGCCGCCTCTGGGCAAGGTCTCCGGCAGGAGGAGGATGCCGTACCGGTGAAGCTTGCGGGGCACAGGGACGGAGTTTTTCCGTCCTTGTCAGAAAACGGCAACTCCTCTATGCTGGGCCAAACCCTTCCCCCTGGAGGATTTCATGCCTTACCGTATGGTATTCCTGCCTTTTTTACTGTGGTGCTGCATGGCCGGTTCCGCCTTCGGCGCGTCGCAGGACGCTTTGGCGCATGTGCGCGCCGTGTTCTCTGCGCCGATGGAGGGAGACGAGGTGCTCAGGCTTTACCTTGAACCGGACGAAGCGTTGTGCAGAAAAGCCTACGGCGAGGAGTGGGCGAGCCGCTGCGCGGTGAGTGCGGGCAGGGAGGGCGCGCCGGTATCCGGTGTCCGTCTTTCTCCCGATATGCCCGGTGACTGGCGCTGGGACGGAGACAGCAGTCTTGTCTTTTTGCCGAAGAAGCCTTGGCCGGAAAAAACGGCCTTCACCATTTCTTTTGCCGAATCCTTTCTGCCGGCCCGTGCGAAGCTGAGTGCAAAACGGCTTTCCTTTTCCACGCCGCCTCTTGCGACCCTGAAAATGGAGGGAGAGGTATGGATCGACCCCGATCTCAACGGAGAGAGGGCCGTATCCTTCGACATCGCCTTCACCACGCCGCCGGACAGAAGCATGGTGGAACGCGACGCCGTACTGGCCGTTTCCGACAGGTCTCTTCGCTTAGGCACGCCGGAATTCGTCTGGAACGGGGGAACGAACTGCCTTGTGAGGGCGCGCATACTTGCTCTGGCCGAAGGCCCCGGTACGGTGACGCTTTCTCTGCCGGGCGTTGCTGCGGAGGTACGCGGCAAGGGCACGGGCTGGACGGTGCCGAAAGGGCGTGAAACTGCCGTGCAGCAGGTGACGGTGCCGGGCAGAAGCACGCTTTTTGCCGTGCGCCGCGCCACGCTTGAGGCAGCGCAGGATGAAAATCTCGCAGGAGAATATCGCCTTACGCTGGAAACCAGCCTTCTGGTGCGGCCCGACGCCGTGGCCCGTGCACTGAAGGCCGTGCAGCTTCCCCGCAGTCTGGAGAAGGAAGCCCGTTCGCCCACGGTATGGACGGCGGCTCCTGTCATAGACAATGAAACGCTCAGCCGCGCAAGGCCCGTGAGGGTGGAACCGCTGCAAAGCTCCGACACCGCCGTGGGCAGAATGAGCTTCCGTGTGACGGCGGAGCCGGGCAGCTATGTGCTCTTCGACCTGCCCGGAGGCTTCGGGCCTTCGGAGGAGTTCACCCTTGCCGGGCCGTGGCGCGAGGTGTTCCATGCGGCGCCTTTCCGGCCGGAACTGGACTTTCTTCAGCCCGGCAACGTGCTTGCCCTTGGAGGAGAACGCAAGCTGGACATCCATTCCAGCGGACTCACAGCCATACGCTGGCGGGCGCAGCGCGTGCTCGACCCGTACCTCGGGCTGCTGGCCTCCCTGCCGTCGCCCTTTGCGGGGGGCAGTCTTCCCCTCGACACCATGGCCGACAGCCGGGAAGGCACGCTCACCCTCAGTCGAACGGAACCCGGCGTTCCGCAGTTTTCCGTGCTGGACGTGACGCCTCTTCTCGAAGGCGGGCATGGACTCATGCGCCTTGAACTGACGGGCATGAACGGCAAGGAGACAGTGGCCCGGGCGGAGCGTTTCCTTCTGGTGACGGATATCGGCATGATCGTCAAAAAGAGCGCGGACGGGGGGCGCGATGTCTTTGTGTGCTCCCTTTCCCGGGGCGAACCCGTGGCCGGAGCCGTGGTGCGTATTCTCGGCGCCAATGGCGAGCCCGTGGCCGAAGCCGTGAGCGATGCGCGCGGCAGGGCTTCCCTTCCTTCCGTCTCCGGTCTTATGCGGGAAAAAAGGCCCGTTGCCGTGACCGCTCTTCTGCGAAGCGGCAGAGGTGAGGACATGGCCTGGCTTTCCCTCGACGATTACGGCCGTCAGGTGGACGTTTCCCGCTTTCCCACTCAGGGACAGACCAGCCGTGCCGACGGCATCAACGCCTATGTCTTCAGCCAGCGGGGCATATTCCGTCCCGGAGAAACGCTGCGTTTCGGCATACTTCTGCGCCGGGGCGACTGGAAGGCGCTTCCTTCCGACATGCCCTTTACGGCGGAGCTTCTCGACCCGGCGGAACGTACGCTGCTGGAGCGTCGTTTCTCCGTGGGACCCGACGGGCTGGCGGAACTGAGCTGGAATGTGCCGGAGAGCGCGCCTTCCGGCCGGTACCGCCTCAATGTGCGCACGCCGGACGGCCAGGGCATGGATGTGGTGCTCGGCTCCGCCGCCGTGCGTGTGGAGGAGTTCCAGCCCGACACCATGGAACTTTCCCTTGCCCTTTCTCCCGCGCCCGGCACGGGCTGGCTGGAAGCTTCCACGGCGAATGTGGAGGCCGCTTTAAAAAATCTCTACGGTCTGGCTGCGGCGGATCGCCGTCTGCGCGGACGTCTTTCGGTCTGGCCCGCGCCGCTCTCCTTCCCCGGGTATGAGGATTTCACCTTCCACGATGCCATGCCCTATCAGGGGTCGCCGCTCACGCTGGAACTCGGAGAATTCCGTACCGATGCGGAAGGGCGCGTCGTTCTGCCTCTTCCGCTGGAGAAGCTGCGCGGCGGTACGCTGCACTGCAGCGTTCTGGTGGAAGGGTTTGAGGCAGGCGACGGACGCAGCGTGACGGAAGAGCTGGATTTTCTGCTTTCTCCCCTGCGTGCGGTACTGGGCTTCAGACCCACGGGTACGGGCGGCAACCTCGACTTCATCCCCAGAGGGAGCGAAGCCGCGCTGGAATTCGTGGCCCTCGGGCCCGACCTTGCGCGGGTCGACCCCGGGGAACTGTCCTTTGAGATATCGGAAAGGCGCTATGTGACCAGCCTCGTCACCGACAGGGAGGGGCGCTTCCGCTATGAGGAAACGCCGGTGGACCGCGTGCTTTTTGCAGAGAAGAGAAGAGTGGACGCGGACGGCCGTCTTTCCTTCGCCCTGCCTGCGGAAAAAAGCGGCGAATACCTGCTTGCCGTGAGGGACAGGGAGGGCCGTGTCATGGCGCAGGTGCCCTTCACCGTGGCCGGCAACGACGATCTGCGCCTGGCGGGCAGGGAAAAGCTGCCTTCGGGCACGCTGCGTATGCGTCTGGAAAAAACGGCGCTTGCCTCCGGTGAAAAGGCGCGCTTTTTCCTCTCCTCCCCGTATGAGGGCACGGGCCTCGTCACCTTTGAGCGCGACGGCGTGGAGGCCTGGCGCTGGTTCCGCGCTCCGGCCGGGGACAGCGTACAGGAAATAGAGGTGCCGCAGGGCTTTGAGGGCCGCGCGTATGTGCATGTCGCGCTGGTACGCGCCCTTTCCTCGAAGGATGTGTTCATGCAGCCCTATGTGTATGCCGTCTCGCCCGTTTCCGTAAACGTGGCGCGCCGCGACATGGGGCTGAAGGTGACGGTTCCTTCCGAACCTGCGCGTCCGGGCGGCGTCATTGCCGCGAGCGTGTTCTCCCGTCATGCGGGCAGGGCTCTGGTGTTCGCCGTGGATGAGGGCGTGCTCAGCCTCACTTCCTTCCCCACGCCCGATCCTCTGCGCTATCTGCTGAACGACAGGGCGCTGGAAGTGGAAACCATGCAGATGTTCGACCTGCTCATGCCCGAACACGGTTCCTTCCGTATCCCCGCCTTCGGCGGTGACAGAGGCATGGCCGGGGGGCGCTTCCATAATCCCTTCAAGCGCAGGAACGAGCCTCCCATGAGCTGGTGGCTCGGCCTTGTGGACGTGAAGGAGGGAGAAAATCCCGTGGAAATCCCCGTTCCGGGCTACTACAACGGCACGGTGCGCGTCATGGCGGTGGCCTCTTCGGCGCATGAGGCGGGCAGCGCCTCGGCACGGGCAACGGTACGCTCCCCCGTAACGGTTACGCCGCAGCTTCCGGTGCTGGCTTCTCCGGGAGATGTGTTCGAGGCGGCCGTGGCCGTGGCCAATCATACCGGCAAGGATCTTGACGCCGTGCTTTCTCTGGAATGCGACGCGGCTCTTCGCATTATCGAAGGTCCGCCATCCTCCCTTATGCTGGCTCCCGGCTCGGAAGTGACGCTTCCCTTCCGCGTGGAAGCGCAGGACAGGCCCGGCGGCGCAGCGGTGCGCTTTACCGTGAAGAGCGGGGAGAGCGTTCTTGCCATGCGGGAGGTTTCGCTTTCCGTCCGTCCGGCTTCTCCCCTGCGGGAAAGCCTGAAGACGGGAACGGTCGCAGCCTCTGCGGAGCTTTCCACGGGCCGCAGCCTCTATCCCTATGAGGCGAAGGGGTCGGCTTCGGTATCGGCCCTGCCGCTGCCCGCGTTGCGTGGGCTTGTCCGCTATCTGGAAGCTTATCCCTACGGCTGCGTGGAGCAGCGCATCAGCCGTGCGTTCCCCTTCCTTCTGCTCATGGACCGGCCCGGGCTTGTTGCCGATGCTTCCCGTCCCGAGGAAGAGACGCGCAGGCTCGTGCGGGAAAGACTGGATGATGCCGTACAGGCGGTGCAGAGCGCTCTGCAGTGGCGCGGGGTGTCGCCCTGGCCCGGCGGGGAACCGGATGTGCTCGTCACGGCCTATGCCGCGGATTTTCTTCTGACCATGCACGAAAAGGGCGCGGCTTTGCCCGGAGGCCTGCTCTCCTCCGTTGTGGACGCGCTGGAAAAGGTACTGGACCGCGTGCCCGCCTCGCTGGAAGAGGGCCGGGCGCAGGCTTACGGACTCTGGGTGCTCACCCGAGAGGGGCACATCACCACGCAGGCGCTTACCCGGCTTGTGGATCAGCTGGAGGAGCGTTTCCCCGCATGGAAGGAGGATGTGACCTCTTCTCTGGTGGCGGCATGTTGCTCCGTCATGCGCATGAAGGACGACGCAGCGGCATTCATCGGCCTGTACCGCAGGCCGGGGGCCGGTTTCCGGGGCGGCACGCTGGATGCCCTGGCCGTGCAGGCGCTGCGTGTTTCCATGGTGGCGCGGTACTTCCCCGATCTTCTGGAGGATACGCGTTCCGCTCTGGCCGACGAGCTTGTGGACGCCACGGGCGGCGGCCGTTATGTAAGCCTTTCCGCCGCGCTTGCCGTGCGTGCCCTGCTCGATCTTGAAGAGGCTGTTCCCGTTCCCTCCGGCGTATCTCTGCGCTGCACCGCCATGCAGCCGGGCTTTGAGGAGGGCTCCTTCCTGCCGCAGGAGCTGTACGGAATGCTCACTCTTTCCGCACCGGGCTGCGCCTCCTATGCGCTTGCCGTGCCCGAAGGCGGTCAGCCCCTGTATTTCGAGGTTTCGGATCAGGGCTTCGACCGCAAGGTGCCGGAAGGCACGCTTTCCGAAGGTATGGAAGTGACGAGAACCTATCTTGACGCAGAGGGCAATCCCGTCACGAGCGTACATCAGGGCGACGTGATCACGGTGTCCGTCACGGCAAGGGTCTATGGCGGAGTGCTGAACGATGTGGCCATTGTGGATCTTCTGCCCGGCGGCTTTGAAATGGAACTTGCCGCCCCCGTTCATACGGGTGATGCGGCGGACGCCCGTGCCGACCGGAGGGAAGACAGAATGATATTCTTCGCCTCACTGGGCACGGAACCTTCCACCTTCACCTACGCCGTGCGTGCGGTGAACAGGGGCGTGTACGCCCTGCCCGCCGTGCAGGCGGAAGCCATGTACGACAGAAGCGTCCGCGCCCATGCTGCGGGCGGGACCATTGTTGTGGAATGAGTCCATGCCCCTCCCCGCCCGGGGAGGGGCATGGCGTCGGGAGGGTGGATTGCGCATACTGCGGATTTTTTCTGCGGCGGTTCTTCTTTCTGCGGCGTTTTTCTGGCTCTGGCTTGCCCTGAGTCCGAAGCCGCCGCTTCTGGAAGGCGTGGAGTTTTCTCCTCTGGTGCTGGACGGCGGGGGCGAACTTATGCGCATGGGCCTTACCTCCGATGAAAAGTACCGTCTGCGCGTGCGTCTGCATGAGGTCTCGCCCGAGGCCGTGCAGGCGGCGCTTTTTTATGAAGACCGGTATTTTTACCGTCATTTCGGGGTGAACCCTTTTTCCCTGCTGCGTTCGGCCCTTTCCATGCTGGCGGGTTCCCGCCGTATGGGCGGCTCCACCATCACCATGCAGGTGGCCCGCCTCCGCCTCGGGCTGTCCACGCAGAGCGTGGGCGGCAAACTGGTGCAGATGGCCCGCGCCCTGCAGTACGAATACCATTACGACAAGAGCAGGATTCTTGAGGCATACTTCAACCTTGCGCCCTACGGCGGCAATGTGGAAGGCATAGGCGCGGCCGCGCGGGTGTATTTTCATGTGCGGCCCGGCGATCTTACCCGCGCGCAGGCCCTGGCCCTGACCGCCGTGCCGCAGAATCCCGTGCGGCGCAACCCGCTGGGCGGGCCGGATTTCGATGCGGCCCGCCGGAGAATGCATGACCTGGTCATGAAGGCGGGCGGTACTGACGCGGAAAGGCCCGTGCGTTTTTCCCTGTCGGGAGGTGAGGCTCCTCTTCGTGTGTACGCCCCTTCGGCGCTGCCTTTTGCCGCGCCGCATCTTTCCGGCGAACTGTTGTCCCTGTCCCGGGAAGGCGCGCCGGTACGCACTTTTGTGGACAGAAACGCGCAGGCGGTTCTGGAACGGGCGCTGACGGGATTTGCCGCACGGGGCAGGCGCTACGGACTCGACAATGCTTCCGCGCTGCTCATTCACTGGCCGACCATGGAAGTGCGGGCTCTGGCTGGTTCGGCGGATTTCTTCCGCGCCGACATTTCCGGTCAGGTGGACGGCACGCGGGCGAGGCGTTCGCCCGGCTCCACGCTCAAACCCTTCATCTACGCCATGGCGCTGGATCAGGGGCTCATTCATCCGCAGACGCTGCTTGCCGATTCCCCGCGCAGCTTCGGCGGCTACGATCCTGAGAATTTCGACCGCGTTTTCCGCGGTCCGCTGCCCGCGCAGGAGGCGCTGCGCGCAAGCCGCAACATTCCCGCCATTACGCTGGCCTCGGAGCTGCGGCCCGGCCTGTACGGGTTTTTGCGCCGCGCGGGGGTGGAACTGCCCTTTGATGAAGAACATTACGGGCTGAGTCTGGTGCTCGGCGGGGCGGAAGTGACCATGCGCGAACTCGGCGGGCTGTACGCCATGCTGGCCAACAAGGGCGTATGGCGGCAGATACGGCTTTTTGCCGGGCAGGAGCTGAAGAGCGCCGTGCCGCTGCTTTCCCCGGAGGCGGCCGTCGTGGCGCTGCGTATGCTGGAAGACGGCGTGCACTTCGTGCGTACCGGCTCCGGCCCTGTGCCGCTGCGCTTCAAGACCGGAACGTCCAACGGCTTCCGCGACGCATGGACCGCGGGTGTGGTGGGGCCTTATGTGCTGGTGGTCTGGGCGGGGAATTTCGACAATACGCAGAATCCTCTGCTGGTGGGCGGAGAGGTGGCCGCCCCTCTGTTCACCGATATCGCTCAGGCGCTCGCCTCCCTCGACGCTTCCATGACCGATCTCATCCCTCGCCTGCAGGAAGGGCTGAACATCACGCGGGAGAAGGTATGCGCGGCCACGGGAGACCTTGATACCTCTCTGTGCGGGGAGGTGACGGAAACATGGTATATCCCCGGCAGGTCGCCTACGCGGTCCTCGGGAGTATTCCGCATCATTCTCATCGACAGGGAAACGGGACTTCGCGTCTGCGAGGCCGTGCCCGGCCGTACCGAGGAAAAGGTGTGGGAGTTCTGGCCTTCGGATCTGCGGGCGCAGTTTCTGCGCGCGGGAGTGGTGAAGCCTCCGCCGCCGCCCTTCGGCCCGGGCTGCGGGCAGGAAGCCGTGCCGGGCATGCCGCCGCGTATTCTTTCCCCCAAGGAAGGCGTGGTCTATCAGCGCAGCCTCTCTTCCCCGGAGAGAAGCGACATCGCCCTCATTGCCGATGCCGACGCCGATGCGGGCGCTCTGTTCTGGTTTGTGAAGGATCGCTTTCTCGGCCGTTCCACGCCCGGAAAGCCGCTGTTCTGGCGTCCGCAGGACGGCGTGCATGAGCTGCGTGTCGTGGACGACAGAGGGCGGGCCTCCGGCAGGAAACTGATGGTGAAAACCCTGCCCTGAGCGTTCGGACGGCACGAACAGAGGGGCTTTTCCTTGAAAAAAGAAGGAGCGTCGGAAGGAGGTCCCGGTCGTCTTACCTGTTTTTCAGGAGGGAGACCTTCCATTCCCCCTTCCACGGGGGCAGGAGTTCAAAGCTGCGGCTGCTTCCTCCGGGCAGAGGCAGTTCCAGCCGGAAGGCATGCAGCTTCAGTCCTTCGCGGGAGGATTCTCCATACCAGGGGTCCCCGGCGATGGGGTGGCCGCGCAGGGCGAGCTGTACCCGTATCTGATGGGTCCTGCCCGTAAGAAGGCGCACCAGCACAAGGGTATGCTCACGGCCGTGTATGCGCCTTTTTTCAAGAGGGGTGACCACGCAGCGGGCCTCTCTGGCCTCCGCCTCGCCCCGGGAGGCGGCGCGCATATGTTTTGCCTTTTCATCCTTTGCCAGATAGTCGGAGAGTTCCCGCGTTTCGCCATAGGGCCATGCGCCCTCCGTCCATGCCAGGTATTCCTTGCGCGGCGCTTTTCCTCCGCGCCCGGCGAGGGCATCGGTGAGAAGACGCACGGCGGCATAGGTCTTGCCCGCCACGAGCAGGCCCGACGTGTCCTTGTCCAGCCGGTGTACGGGGGCGGGCACGAAATCGGCGCGGGCGCGTTCTCCGGCAAGGCGCGAGGCGATGCTGTCGCTGTGCCCGGTGCCGCCCTGCACGGGAAGCCCCGCTGGCTTGGCGATGACGATCACGTCTTCGTTTTCGAACACGATGTCGAGTCGCCCACCCCGGGGCGCTTCAGGAGCGTGGGGCATGTCCGATTTCGCGCTTCCAGCGGGAAGAGGCTCCGCAAAGGGAGGCACGCGCACGGCATCGCCTTCGTTCAGGCGGTCGAAGGCCTTGGCCCGGCCTCCGTTGACGCGCACCTGACCGGTGCGTATCCAGCGGTGGAAGTCGCTTGAGGGGGCGTTTATGCGGCGCTGAAGAAAGTTGAGCAGCTTCTGCCCCGCTTCCGCCCTGCTGACGAGGAGAGTCCCTGTATTTTTACTGTGTTCCATGGGTGTTGAAAGGTCCTTTCGCAGCGCGTTTCATGCGCCGTGCGCCGAAGAAGCATAAAAGTTTTCCTCTGTTGCGTCCAGATTGCACGGATACGGAAAAAAGGGCATTTTCCCGGAAAGGCGAAAGAAACGACTTGTGTATCCATGGCATTCCTGCTATGTAGAGAGACCTGCCCGATGAGGGCAGAATTCTGTTTGTTAGGTTGGAGGATCCGTATGGCAACTGCCGAAAACATGGAAAACCAGATCGATTCCGAAATGAGCTTCGCGAGCGCGCTCGAAGACTATCTCAACCCCGACATGGGCGACCTTGAAGAAGGTTCCATCGTCAAGGGTGAAGTCGTGCGCGTGGACGACGACACTGTGCTTGTGGACGTGAACTTCAAGTCCGAAGGCCAGATCCCCGCTGAAGAATTTCGGGACGCTCAGGGCAATATAACGGTCAAGGTCGGCGATCGCGTCGATGTGTACGTTGCCCGCAAGAACGAAATGGACGGTACCATCACCCTTTCGTTCGACAAGGCCAAGCGTATGCAGCTGTTTGATCAGCTTGAAGAAGTTCTGGAAAAGAACGGCGTCATCACCGGCACCATCACCCGCCGCATCAAGGGCGGCTACACCGTCGATCTCGGCGGCGTGGAAGCCTTCCTGCCCGGTTCTCATGTCGACCTCCGTCCTGTTCCGGACATGGACGCCCTCGTCAATCAGCAGTACGAATTCCGCGTTCTCAAGATCAACCGCCGCCGCAGCAACGTCATCGTTTCCCGCCGCGTGCTGCTTGAAGAAGAACGCGACACCAAGCGCAGCGCTCTGCTCCAGACCCTGGCCGAAGGCCAGATCGTCAAGGGCAAGGCCAAGAACATCACCGAATACGGCGTGTTCGTCGACCTCGGCGGTCTCGACGGTCTGCTGCACATCACCGACATGTCCTGGAAGCGCATCCGCCATCCTCGCGAAATGGTCTCCCTGGGCCAGGAACTGGAACTCAAGGTTCTTTCCTTCGACAAGGAAAACCAGAAGGTTTCTCTCGGCCTGAAGCAGCTCGTGCCCGATCCCTGGCAGGACATCACCGCCCGCTTCCCCGAAGGCTCCCATCACACCGGCAAGGTGACCAACCTTGTGGACTACGGCGTGTTCGTGGAACTCGAACCCGGCGTGGAAGGCCTTGTGCACATTTCCGAAATGTCCTGGACCCGCAAGCTGCGTCATCCTTCCCAGATGGTGCATCAGGGTGATGAGGTCGAGGTGGTCATCCTCGGCGTGGACAGCGAAAAGAAGCGCATCTCCCTCGGTATGAAGCAGGTCAAGCCCAATCCCTGGGAACTCGTGGGCGAACGCTTCCCCGAAGGCACCGTCATTGAAGGCGTCATCAAGAACATCACCGAATTCGGCATGTTCATCGGTATTGAAGACGGCATCGACGGCCTCATCCATGTGTCCGACATCTCTTGGACCAAGAAGCTGCGTCATCCCGGCGAACTCTACAAGGTCGGCGACGTGGTGCAGGCCAAGGTGCTCACCGTGGATCAGGAGAACGAAAAGTTCACCCTCGGCATGAAGCAGCTCACCGAAGATCCTTGGAGCAGCGTGCCCGCCCGCTATCCCGTGGGCAACATCATCACCGGCACCGTGACCAACGTGACCGACTTCGGCCTGTTCGTGGAAGTGGAAGAAGGCATCGAAGGCCTCATCCATGTGACCGAACTCGGCAAGAAGGTGAAGTCTCCTTCCGAACTCTACAAGGAAGGCGACACCGTGCAGGCCAAGATCATCCATGTGTCCGCCGACGAACGCCGCCTCGGTCTCTCCATCAAGCAGATCAAGGACGACGAAGAACGTCGCAAGCCCAAGGATTATCATTCCGGCGACAACAGCATCAGCCAGACGCTGGGCGACCTTCTCAAGCAGAAGTTCAACGACTAGTTTCTGATTCTCTTTGATGTACGCGGGGCGGAAAGCACAGCTTTCCGCCCCGCTTTTTTTAGGCTATGAGTAGAAAAATGGCGGAATATTCCGCACCCGGCGCGAAAGGCCGCCGACACACTCTGAAGGAAAGGGCGCAGGCCCTCGGAGGTGCCATGAAGCAGCAGGAAATAGAGCGTAAGTTTCTGGTCACGGGAGACGGATGGCGCGGCCTCGGCGACGGCGTGCTGTACCGGCAGGGCTACATCGCCCGCACGCAGGACAGAACGGTACGCGTGCGGGTGGCCGGGGAGAAGGGGTATCTTACCATAAAATACCGCGGCGAGGGCATTGCCCGCAGCGAATTTGAATATGATATCCCTCTGGAGGAGGCGCAGGCGCTTCTCGACGGGCTTGCTCCCGGGGAAATCATTGAAAAGCTGCGCCACACCTTCGAGTATGAGGGCAGCGTGTGGGAAGTGGATGAGTTTCTGGGGGCGAACAGGGGACTCATCGTGGCGGAAATCGAGCTGGATGCCGAAGATCAGGCGTTTTCCCGACCTCCGTGGCTGGGGGAGGAAGTGAGCAAGGTTTCCCGTTATCTCAATGTGGAACTTTCCCGTCTGCCCTATACGGCCTGGAACCAGGAGGAGAAGGAAGGAAAAAATAGCTGAGGGGCGGGGCGAACCATGGCATGATGTGATCGTGGACACAGTTTTTCCGTGTAAAGCTTCCTAGGGTGGAAGCTTCAGAAACTGTTCTCGATGATACCGTGGAGGATGCCATGGGCGAAATGTTTTGTTTTCAGTGCGAACAGACGGCGAAAGGCACGGGCTGCACCGTAAGCGGCGTGTGCGGCAAGAAGCCGGAAACGGCGCATCTTCAGGATGTGCTGGTGGGCGAACTTGCGGCGCTGGCCCGCGTGGCCGTGCGTACGCCCGAACTTGACGAGCTTGTGGAAAACGCGCTGTTCAGCACGCTGACCAATGTGAATTTCGACGACCTTTCTCTTTCCGCCATGGTGCAGAAGGTGCGCCGGATGCGTGTGGAGAGCGGTGCGAAGCAGGCGTATGATCTCAGCCTCGTGTGGAACGCCGGCGAGGATGAGCGAAGCCTGAAATCCCTGCTGCTTTTCGGCCTGAAGGGTATAGCGGCCTATGCCGGCCATGCGCGCACCCTCGGCTCGACCAGCGATGAGGTGTCGGATTTTCTGTACAAGGGGCTGATCCTCATTGCTTCCGAAGCGACGAAGGAAGAGCTCCTCGCCGCAGTCATGGAGGCTGGCAGGATCAATCTCGTCTGCATGGAACTTCTGCACAAGGCCAACAGGACCTACGGCGTGCCTTCTCCCGTCACTGTGTCGCGCACGGTGGAAAAGGGCCCCTTCATCATCGTGACCGGGCATGACCTGCACGATCTGGCTCTCCTGCTGGCACAGACCGAAGGCACGGGAGTCAGCGTCTATACCCACGGGGAGATGCTGCCCGCCCATGCCTACCCTGAACTTAAGAAGTACCCGCATTTCAAGGGGCATTTCGGCACCGCATGGCAGAACCAGCAGAAGGAGTTCGCTTCCGTGCCCGCACCGGTGCTCTTCACCACCAACTGCATCATGCCCGTGAAGGAAAGCTATGCCGACAGGGTGTTCACGACCGGCGTGGTGCAGTACCCCGGGATGCGCCATATCGACGGGGAGAAGGATTTTTCTCCCGTCATTGAAAAGGCTCGGGAACTCGGCGGTTATGCCGAGAATGTCACCTTCCCCGGCATCAACGGCGGCGGGAGCGTGACCACGGGCTTCGGCAGCGAGGCCGTGCTTTCTCATGCGGGAACCATCGTGGAAGCCGTAAAGTCCGGCGCCATACGGCATTTCTTTCTTGTGGGCGGATGCGACGGGGCAAGGCCCGGCCGCAACTACTATACGGAATTCGTGAAGAAGGCTCCCGCCGATACCGTGGTGCTTACCCTGGCCTGCGGCAAATTCCGCTTCAACGACCTGAATATCGGCGAGATAGGCGGTATTCCGCGGCTTCTGGATATGGGCCAGTGCAACGACGCCTACGGAGCCATTCAGGTGGCTCTCGCTCTGGCCGGGGCCTTCGGCTGCGGCGTGAACGATCTGCCGCTGACGCTGGTGCTTTCCTGGTATGAACAGAAGGCCGTGGCCATTCTGCTCACGCTGCTGTACCTCGGCGTGAAGAACATTCGCCTCGGTCCGTCTCTGCCCGCCTTCGTTTCTCCGGCCGTGCTGGAATTTCTGGTGAAGGAATTCGGCATACGGCCCGTTTCCACGCCGGAAGAGGATCTGGCCGCCATACTCGGAAAGTGATCTGCATACGTTCCTGTCTCCGCCTCCCGGAATACGGCCTTTTCCGTGTTCCGGGAGGCCTTTTTTATCTGTCATGACCGAAAGCCCCGCATTCTGTGCGGGGCTTTCGGTCATGGGGAAAATCCGCTAGAATATCTCCTCTCCGCAGGCCGTAAAGAGAAAGTACGGGCCCCATGGACGACGTTTTCGTATGCGGCGTTCTCCGGTTTCTTATGCCGGACGGAGCGAAGAACGGCGGATGCTTTCGGCAGGAAAAGGGCATGGAGAAAAAACAGCACAGGCGCTTTGCAGGCTTCGACCTTGCGCGCAGAAGCGGCAGGACAACCCTTCTCGGAGACGGGCTGGACGGCTGGCTTGCCTCCCACGGCATGCAGGCCCGTCATCACATGCTGACCGCGCTCTGGCAGAACTGGGACATCGTCATGGGCACGGAACTTGCGCCGCTCGCCCATCCTCTGGGGCACAGGGGGAATATTCTGCTTGTGGGTGGAGACGATTCCTGCGCCATGCAGGAGCTTTCCTATGCCGTGCCGGAAATTCTCGAAAGGGTGAACGCCTTCATGGATGAGGAGTACTTCCACAAGGTGGAGCTGCATCTTCTTCTGGGCAGAAATTCCCTGCGCCGTGTGGACATCACCGAGGCGCCGAGTCTTCCGCCTCCGCCCCGTCCTCCGCGCCTCGGTCAGCTGAAGCTGCCCCCGGATTCGCCGCTGGCCGCCTGTTATGAAGCCTATGTGCGCCTGTTCAACGGCGACAAAGAGAAAAAGTAAAGGCCCCGTTCCTGAAGGAAGGGGCCTTTTTTCGCAGGCAGTGCGGATATTTCAGCTCAGATGGAAGTCTTCGCCGAGATAGACCTCGCGGGCCCGGGCGTTGTTCACGATTTCATCGGGAGTGCCGGAAAGGATGATGTTGCCCTGAAACATAAGGTAGGCTCTGTCGCAGATGGAGAGTGTTTCCCTCACGTTGTGGTCGGAAATGAGCACGCCTATGCCGCGTTCCTTGAGACCCCGGATAAGCACCTGAATATCGCCCACGGCGAGGGGGTCGATACCGGCAAAGGGTTCGTCGAGCAGAACGAAGAGCGGATCGCGGATGAGGCAGCGGGCTATTTCCAGGCGGCGGCGTTCACCGCCGGAAAGATAGGAGGCGTAGGATTTTTCCAGTCTGGTGAGACCGAATTCCTCCATGAGCTGATCGGCGCGTTCTTTCTGCTGGGCACGGGAGAGGCCGGTATGCTCAAGAATGATCTGAAGGTTCTGGCGCACGGTGAGTCGGCGGAATACGGAACTTTCCTGCGGCAGGTAGGAAAGTCCCACGCGGGCGCGGCGGTACAGAGGCCATGTGCTTATTTCCTGCCCGTCCAGAAGAACCTTGCCCGCGCTGGGTTTGATGATGCCGGTGATCATGTAGAACGACGTGGTCTTGCCCGCGCCGTTGGGCCCGAGCAGACCCACGATTTCGCCCTGCCGCATGGACACGGAAACTTCGTGGACGACTTCCTTCTGCCCGTAGCGCTTGCACAGGTGTTCGGCGGAAAGCGTGGAACTCATTACTTGCCCTTCTTGTCGTTGGAGGAGAATACGGCATGGACGCGCTGCCTGGGGCTGCCTTCCACGACGCTCCTGTTTTCATTGACGTAGTAGCGGATCACATTGCCTTTGATGGAATTGTCGCCGTCATGCAGCACGGGGTTGCCTTCCAGTACGAGAAGGCTTTTTGCCGAATAGTAGGTGGCCTTCTGTGCGGAGCCGGTCTGCGTTCCGTTCTGGAAGCGCACGTTCTTTTCCGCCACGATGCGGTCGAGGTCGCTCCCTTCCATGGCGGGCGCTGCGGAATTTTTCTCCTTGCCCGCGTCGTTTTTCGACGTGAGGTACAGCGTCAGAAGTTCCGACCACATTTTGAATTCGCCGCGCACGGCTTCCACCCTGCCCTGAAAGACCACGGTGTTCTTGTCGGCGCTGTAGACCATGGTGTCGGCCGTCACGTCCACGGGAAGGTTGCTGTCCCCGCCGGGCATGGGAGCCGCAGCAGCGCAGGTTGCGCAGAACGCGACGATGAGAAGAGAAAGAAGTGCCTTTTTCATGACTGACTTTCCTTTTGCGCGTCTTTTTGCGCGGCGTCGGGGGTATCGGCGCCGGTTGCGCCGTTGGAGGTGTCGCTGTCGGAGGGCGTCCAGCGCATGCAGACGCCCTGTTCGCCCGTCAGGACATTGGTGTTGAGATCCCATACCAGGCGGGACGACGTGCCGGAAAGCGTCGGTCCGGCAAGTTCGGCGCCGTCGGGAAAGGTGAGGGTGCGGCTGGTGTTGAGAAAGACGGCAAGATCGCCCGTGAGTACGTTTTCCTCATAGGTGGCCTGTACTTCGCCGGACATGGAAACCTTCTGGTTGCCGTCCTCCACCCGACCTACATTCGAGGTGGCGCGGATGATGCGAGTCTCTCCGCCTTCGGCGTTTTCCAGCATATAGCGTATATCGGGGTCACGCACGGTAATGGCGCCGGATTCCTGGTTCAGCGTGGCCCAGTCGGCGTTGAGTTCAAAGCTCTTGCGGCCTTCGTGCCCCTGCGAAAGCATGATGCCGCGCACGGCAAGATCCACCGTGTTCTTCACTTCTTCCGGCGGGTCGGAAAGCAGCTTGTTCAGGTCGGCGGAGCGCACCACGTTTTCCAGAGCTTCCAGCGCCTGGCGGGTTTTCCAGCTCTGCCAGCCGTACCAGATGCCCCATACGGCCGCGCCCGCAACGATGAGGGCAAGGGTTCTGCGCAGGGAATCGTTCATACCTTGGCCGGTCCTGTAGCGGCGGTCCACAGATCTGCGGGATTTCTGCCGTCCATGCGGGCGGCGAGCAGAAATTCCACGGCCTCGCGCACGGCGCCTTCCCCGCCTCTGGCGGCGGTGATGTAGAGCGCTTCCTTCTTCACCTGGGTTACGGCGTTGGCCACGGCCATGGGCATACCCACGCTGCGCATGGGATCAAGGTCGATCCAGTCGTCGCCGAGGTAGGCCATCTCTTCGCGGGCAAGGCCGTATTTCTTCCGTATGTCCTCAAGCTTGGGCAGCTTGGATTCGAAGCCCGCGTAATAGTCCTTCACGCCGAGCTGCGACATTCTGGCCAGAACGCAGGGATCGTTTCTGCCCGTGATGATGCCGACGCCTATGCCAGCGCGCAGCGCGGTCTTGATGCCGATGCCGTCCTGGGAGTTGAAGCATTTCAGGGGATGTCCGTTTTCCTGAAAGTACAGTTTGCCGTCGGTGCATACGCCGTCGACGTCGAGCACGAGAAAGCGGACTTTCGCGGCCGCTTGAAGCACGTCCTCATGGGCGGGAGTGCCGGGAATATTCGAAAAGGGAGCAAGAGGAGAGGGCATGGTATTCTCGCTTGGCAGGCAGATGTGGGAAAGGGCGGAAGGGCCCTTCCGTACAGGAAAATAGCCTGAAATTTCCGTTCCGTCAAAAATGAAGAAAGCCGTTTTTCTGCCGCGCAGGAACGGCCGTATTCCGTGTTTCTCACGATCGTCCGGCCGGGGGATCTTGCCAGAGTCTGCCATATTTTTTATTCTGCCCGGAATCGTATGCAGGGCGTGTTGCGCCTGCAGCGTGTCCGACCACAGTTTCTTTGAGGGAAAACGGTATGATTCATTGCGCCATCTGCTTTCATGATTCCGGTACCATGTACAAAACGGTGTACTGCGCGCTGCTTTCCTGTTTTGAAAACACGTCGGAACAGGTGCATGTGCACGCGCTCATCGACGAGTCCGTCAGGCCGTACAGGCATTTTCTGGAAGAGCTTTGCGCTTCCTTCCATCATGAAATCACCTTCTATGATCAGGTGAACGTTCCCAGAGACATCGTGAATATGTTCCCCGGGCAGACCGTGGGCATGTACACCGAGGCCAGCCTCTTCCGCATGTGCCTGCACGAACAGCTGCCCGAAGAGGTGGAAAAGGTCGTCTACTTCGACTGCGACATCATTTTTGAGCGCGACATTGCGGATTTGTGGAATATGGAGCTGGGCAACGCCTGGATGATAGCCGCCCATGACCCGGAAAGGGTGTGGTCGGCCCGCAAGAAGAAGTATTATCTCGGGGCGCTGGGTATCGAGGAGAGCCGTTACTTCAACAGCGGCGTGCTCCTCATGAATCTGAAGGCGCTGCGCGAGGCGTCGAAGGAAGAAAACGTGTTCTGGCGGGCCTACCGCCGGGGGGCGAAGATGTTTGCCGGACTGCCCTTTACCGTGTTCGATCAGGATCTGCTCAATTACATGCTCGCCGGCGACAGGGAAAAGCTGAAGCTTGTCGACGCTTCGTTCAACTATGAGCTCTGCCTTTTTGACCGGCGTTTTCTGCGCCTGAAGGAAATGGAAGGCAGAATTCTGCATTTTCCCTCGCTCAAGCCGTGGCAGAAGTTCTTTCCCGCGCAGCTCGCCTACTGGAAATACTATATCAGAACTCCCTGGCGCGACGAGGCGCTGCCCATGATCGAAGAGCGCATGTTCGACAAGAAGGACAGAATATGGCCCGTGCTCCTCTGGATATGGCGCAGGCATGAATCCCTGCGCTGGCTGGCCCGTCTGCGCGGTGCGCGGTAGCATGTTTCCAGGTCTTTCCGCCGTGATGCGGAAGGCATGAACAAAAAAAGCCTTCGGGAAACCGAAGGCTTTTTTTGCTGCCGTTCTGCGGCATGAGAAGGCTACAGATCGAGGATGACCTTGCAGGCCACGGCCACCTGATAGAGAATTTCGGAAACTTCCTTCACCGCCTGCATGTTCTTGGAATCCACGCGGGGCAGAACGAGTATCTGATCGCCGGGAAGTACCTTTTTCGCCTTGGGCGTCACTTCCCCGTCGGGGTGCACCACAAGGATGTTGGAGGTATCGGCCCTGTTGCTGAAGCCGCCCGCGCTCCTGATGTAGTCTTCCATGTCGCGCTTTTCGTTCCACACCACGGCCTGGGGCATGATGACTTCGCCGCTGATCATGACCACGTCCGTTTTTTCGGGAATGACGATGACGTCGCCGTTTTCCAGCGCGATGTCGGCGATTTTACCGCCGCTGCCCACCACCACGATGCCTTCCGGTTCCACCTTGCGGGCGCGGTCGATGAAGCTGGAGAGCATTTCCGCTTCCTTGGCGCGGATCTGCGCCTCGTCGTTGCTGGAGGAGGTGGCGGTATAGGCGTTGTGTTCCAGGCGGTTCAGGGCGTCTTCAATGGCCTTTTTCTGCTGCTTGGCCGTGCTGATGCGCTTGATGTAGAGGCCGGAGATGTTTGCCCTGTCCGGGTCCACGGAAATGTAGCTCAACACTTCCTGAAGACGCGCGTTGCGCCGTACGGGGAAACGGGAGGAACCGAGAATGGCGCCCTGTGCCTCCACCATGATGGTGCTGCCCGTGGTATCGGCCAGAAAACGCACCTGGTCGTCGTTGGCAAGACGCAGCCGGTTGAAATCCTTGATGGAAAGGTACTGATTGTAGGGCACGCCGTCTCTGAAGCCGGAAATGCTTACATGGGAGGCGCGGGAGTTGGGATCGGCCAGGCGCACCAGAGCTTCGCCCGTCATCTTGCCTTTTTCAAATTCGAAGCGGGCGGCGTTGCGTACTTCCCCGCTTGCGGTGACCGTGGGGCCCTTTTCCGCCACGACCACGGTATCGCCGTCCTGAAAGCGTATGGAGGGAATGCGGCCGTAAAGAATGAAGGGGTAGAGATCCGCCGTGGCTATGGGCTGCTGATTCCTGAGCACGCGGATGTCACGGTAGCTGCCGCGCCGCGAGTCGATGCCGCCCGCCTTGTCGAGGAAGGAAAGAACATTGTCGGAGGCCATGCCCGCGTAGCTTCCGGGGTGATTCACAAATCCGGTGACGAACACGGAAATGTTCTGGGTATCCAGAGGGCGGGCATAGACCTGCACGTCGCTGATGCCGGAAACATTCAGTTTGCTGATGATGGACTGCTGAAGCTGGGCGGCATCGTTCCGTGGCAGGCCCGCAAGGGGAATGCTGCCGATTTCGGGCAGATCCAAGGTTCCGTCCGGCGAAACCGTGAACACATCGTCGAGGGTACGGCCTCCCCACATGCGCACGAGAATACGGTCGCCGCTCTGTATGGTTCCAGACGCATTGCCGGAGGAGAAGTTGCCCTGGAACAGGTTGCTGCCGAAGGGAAGATTTTCCTGAGAGGAAGAGGACGAGGAGGAAACCGCCGTAGCGGTGGCCGTGGCGGTGGCCGTCGCCGTGCTGGTGGCTTCGGCGGCCGGGGCCTGAGAGACGAGCGAAAGGCTCAGAAGAAGAAAAAGAACGAAGACGCGCAAAACAGAACTCCTGCCCGAAGGCTGGAAAGAAAAAACGGGCAATTATGCGGGAAAACGGGGATCAGTCCAGTCCGCGCCCCCAGACGCGGGGCATGAGCTCCCAGCTTTCGCCCTGGCGGCAGAGAACGACGATTTCCGCTTCGTGGGGAGGACGGCTGACCACGGCCCTGCGGCAGTCGCGCCCGGTGGCGGAGGTGAAGGAATCTTCGACCATGACATCCACCAGACCGCCGAAGGAGGGATCGTCGATGGAGGCCTGCGCCCCCTTGTTGTTCATGGAAATGAACTGGGCCACGGGAGAGAGGGGCGTTTCCGGCATGGAGGCTTCGGGCGCAGGGGCGCTGCCGAAGGGATTGGCAAGACAGCCGCCCAGAAGAAGGCAGAGGGCGGCGGTGAAGACGGGAATGATGCGCATGGGAATATCCTTAGGGAGCATTTTCGCGGAAATTCCGCGAAAAGAATATATGTCCGCTTCCCTTTCCCTGTCCAGAGGGGGCGGGGCGGCCGTGCCGCAGTCTCGGCCGTGCCGGAAAGACGGAACCTGTTGCGGATGCTCAATACCACAAGGCCAAAAAGCTGGAAACAGTTTGGAAAAATATTTTATTTCCAATAATATCAAAGGGATTTTTATTTTTTGCATTGGCCGCCTGTTCTCTGGAGAGGGCGTCGTCAGTCTTTGTCGCGCAGATACCAGTTCCAGGCGTCGCGGATGATTTCCTCCACACCCGAGTGCCCGGGTTTCCAGCCGAGAACGGCCAGAGCGCGGGAGGCGTCGGCCACGAGGCAGGGCGGGTCTCCCGCACGGCGGGGACCCATGGTGCAGGGCAGGGTACGCCCGGTCACCTTTTCTGCTGCGTGCAGGATCTGTTTTACGGAAAGACCGGTGCCCGTGCCGAGATTCAGGGCTTCGCCCTCGCCGTCGCGGCAGGAGACCAGGCGTTCCACGGCCCGGATATGGGCCGCGGCCAGATCGCGCACATGAATGTAGTCGCGGATGCACGTTCCGTCCGGCGTGGGGTAATCGTCGCCCATCACATGAAAATCGTTGAGCTTGCCGTCCAGAGCCATGAGGGCTCGGGGAATGAGGTGGGTTTCCGGCGTATGGCGTTCTCCGGTTTCCCCATCGGGGTCGCCCCCTGCGGCGTTGAAGTAGCGCAGCGCCGTCCAGGAAATACCGTGAGCGCGGGCGAAGTCGGCCAGCATGCGTTCCATGAAAAGTTTGGTCTCCCCATAGGGATTGATGGGATCGGCCGGGCATGACTCCGTAATGGGCATGACGCCGGGCACGCCGTACACCGCGGCGGAGCTTGAGACCACGATGTTGCGCACGCCGGTGTCGCGCATGGCTTCCAGCAGGCTCAGGGTTCCCCCCACGTTGTTGCGGAGGTATTTGCCCGGGTTCTGTACGGATTCGCCCACCTGCGAAAAGGCCGCGAAGTGTATGACGCCGTCCGGGCGGACGCTTTTCATGCAGGCGCGCAGGCGCTCTCCATCCAGAATATCCCCCTCAAACAGAGGACCCCACTTCACGAGATCGCGGTGTCCGGTGGAAAGATTGTCGTATACGGTGACGTTGTGCCCCGCATGGGCCAGAGCCTTGCTGGTGCAGCTGCCGATATAGCCGGCTCCGCCGGTGACGAGAATGTTCATGACGTACTCCGCTGTGGTCGGCCGACGCGGGGCGCGGCGGCGTTTCGGAAGCAGTATAGCGGGAAGGAAAATCAAAGAAAAGGGGAACGTTGCGGCCTGCTTTCGTTTCGAACTCTGCGGGACGGGCCGCCCGCTGCCGGGCGGCCGGGAACAGTTCGTCTTGAAAGTCCTTGTCAGTCCTTGCGTTTTTTTTCCGTGCCTATGCGGCTGCCCACGTCGTCCACGGCCTGTATGATGGTGACGGTGTCGAGGTGTGCGTAACGCATGGTGATGCGCGGGTCGTGGTGACCGAGAATCTTCTGCACCTCATAGAGGGAATGGCCGGAGTTGATGAGCAGGCTTGCAAAGGTATGGCGCAGATCGTGCAGGCGCACGTTGTTCAGCCCGAGCCTGCCCCGTATGGTGTTCCATGCATAGAAGAGCGAACTCATGTGCCGCTGTCCTTCGGCGTCGCCCGGGAATATCCATTTGCCGTTGCGGGGCAGGCTGTTCAGTACGGAAAGAGCCTCGTGGGAAAGGGGGATGTAACGGGTTTTGCCCGACTTGGAGAGCGGTACCTTGAGAAGGCGGAGGGAAAAATCCACATGCCCCCACTGGGCGGAAAGCACTTCGTTGCGGCGCGCCCCGGTGAACAGCAGAAGCTTGATGGCCGCCGCCGTAGTGGGGTTGGGCCAGCGGTCGAGTTCCTGAAGTACCTTGCGGGCGTCGTTTTCCGAAAGGTAACATGCCCGGGAGGGGCCTTCGGACAGCGCCCGCACATGGCGGCAGGGATTTTTGCCCTCGGGCAGCAGTTCCCAGCGTATGGCGCAGTTGAACAGACTTTTCAACAGAGAATAGGCCCTGTTGCAGGAAGCCTGCGAAAGCCCCGTTTCCAGCATGTGTTCCTGCCAGGCCAGAACGTCCGCCGTGTCGACGCTGTCCATGGGGCGGTTGCGGAAACGGGGGTAGAGGTACTGTTCGATGAGCCGCTTGTCCAGTCGCCAGCTTCTTTTCTTGACCTTGGCATAGGGAAGATAGTGGGTGTTCACAAATTCCTGGAACAGATTGCGGCCTTTGTCCCGGGCATGGGGATTCCAGGCCGAAAGCATGGAGGAAAGCATTTTGGCCCGCTGCCTGCTCTGCTGCGTGCTGGTCTGCGACGCGCTTCCGAGAAAGTACGAGGTCATGTGCCCATCCATGTTTTTCCGCAGGCTGAAGTGCCAGCCCAGCTCCTGCGTGAATTCCAGGCAGAAGCCGGACAGGTCGGTATCCTCATACCGGGTTTCTTCGCCGGGATCAGTGGCGATGCAGTTCGTGACAAAATGGGTGGTCAGATACTGATTCATGATGCCCTCCTATGGGTTGCAGTTCCATAAGGTGGCAGAATTTGTTATTTTTTCGAACAGCCCTCAGCAGGCGCAAAATTTTTTCGACGAGGGGTAAGGTCTTTTTCGTACTGTCAGTTTTAAGAAAGGATGCAACATGATTTCTCCCATGATGTCAGTTTGCGGCATGAGTGTCTTATACTGTCAGTTTAATATGCGGGCAAGCGGAAACGCGGTGCGGAAAGCGTCAGGAAAGGAGCGCTTCCTCCATGAGACGGGCGGTGCGGGCCGCCCCTCCCTGCCGGGGAGCAAGCCACGCCTGGAATTCGCGGCGGACGCTTGCTCTGTCTCGGGCGGAGGCGGCCTGCCTGATCATGATGTCGATGACTTCCCGGGGGGTATGGGCCACGTGCAGAAGGCCCGCTTCCTCGAGGGAGGGCATGGAGGAATCCCCCGTGCCCATGGCCCAGAGGAAGTTGTGGGCCGAAGGGCCTATGCAGGGCACGCGTCCTGCGGAGAGAGCCTCAAGGAAGTTCTGCCCGCCCTGGCCGAAGCTGCCGCCCACGAATACGGCGCGCGCCGAGGCGTACAGCCCGGGCAGATCGCCGAAATGATCCCATATCAGCACGCGCCTGCGCGGCAGAATGCGGCCGGGGGGAAGCTCCGAGGCGAGCAGAGGCATGAGGGCGAGGTCTTCCAGCACGCTTTTCCAGGTACCCACACGGTGCAGATGCCGGGGCACGATGATGACGGCCGCATTGGGCACGGCTCTGTACAGACGGGAAAGCTGGCCGGGAATGCGCGTTTCTTCGCACTGGCGTACCGAGGCGAACAGGAATACGGGATCGCTGCCGCCCGGAGCGGAGCTATGTTCGGAAAGCGGAAGGGAAAGATTGTCCGCCGCAAGATCGAACTTGATGTTGGGCATGACATCCGCCGGACAGGGAAAGATGTCGGCGAACATCTTTTTGTCGTAGCGGGAGACGGCATGGATGGAGGAAGGCGCGATATCGGCCATGAGAGCGGGGAATATCTTGCCGAAGTGTGCCGTGGAACTGTTGATGCGCCCGTTGAAGACGTGCACGGGAACGGATTTTTCCCGGCAGGCGGCCATGAGAGCCGGCCACAGTTCCGTTTCCAGCAGGGCCACGAGGCGGGGAGAAGCCAGAGATACGGCTTTTCTCACGATGTCGGGCTCATCGAAGGGGGCAAAGCGTACGAGCATGGTAAGCTGCGGATGACTTTCCCGCAGGGAGGGAAGCGCCGCTTCCAGCACGTCGCGCCCCTGTCTGGTCCAGGTGGTCACAAGGACGCGCAGAGGGATATCGGCGCCGAGATTCCGGCAGACGGCCACGGCAAGGCGTGCTTCGCCGCCTGAGGCGGCCTGAATCCAGATATCCACGCCGTGCCCGCCGGAGGGCGGGGCATCTTTTTCCAGCCAGTCGTCGGGAACCAGGCGTTCATTCCAGCCGTCGGCAAGGCGCGGGCTGCGCTTCAGAAAAGGGCGCGCCAGCTTCCAGAGCGCACGGTACGCGCGGAAGAAAGGACGTTGGAAAAGAGATACTGACATAAAATCCTCTCCGGTCACTATGCTATAGATGTCTGAGTGATGCAAGTTCTTCCCGCCTTTGAGGAGGGAGACGGAAAGGGGCACGGCGGCGCAGTTTTCCGAAAACCGGTTGGGAAACGGCAGAGCCGTATCGGATGCATGGTCCGTAAGAAAAAGGGCGTCTTCCGCGGGGCTTTTTCCCGGTCGGAAGGTTTCCTGATGCGGAAGATGGGAAACTTCCGGCCGGAAAGGGGAGCTTTGTATGATGCGGCGTTTTTCCATGTGCGCCTGCAGCAGGCACGAAAAAAGGCGGACCTTGCGGCCCGCCTTTTCTTATGGGAGATGATGGGGGATCAGAACTTCTCTTCGTCGCCGCGCTTGCGCAGAGCGGTGTGGCCGCCGGAGGAGTTCACGGTTTCAATGCCCATGGCGCGCAGCTTGAGCTGGGCTTCGTAGGCGCGGGTACCGGTGTTGCACACGAGGGCCACGGGACGATCGGCGGGGATTTCCTTGGCCGCGCGGGCGTTGAACTCTTCCAGCGGCAGGGAGAGGTACTGGCCGGGATGGCGCTCTTCAATGGGCTTGCCGGCCTTGGCGGGACGGATGTCCACGAAGAGGTAGTTGTTTTCGTCGCGTTTTTCCCACAGATCCACGAATTCATCGGGAGTGATGGCGTTGTGGTAGCCGCTCACGACGTTGTCGGCCACGTTGCCGGCAGCGTTGATCACATCCATGGCGGAGGCGAAGGGCGGCGCGTAGCAGACTTCGAGGTTGGAGAGATCGTTCAGCGTGGGACGGGACACCTGAAGCATGGCGGCCACAGCGTCGGTACGGGCCTTCACGGCGGAACCGTCGGTGCTCATGCCCTGGATGCCCAGCACGCGGCGGGACTGCTTGTCCACCACCACGTTGATGCTGGTGTTGGTGTGGCCGGGATAGAAGTGGGCCTTGTCGGAACCTTCCATGCTCACTTCAATGGCGTCGAAGCCGGCGGTGCGGGCCTGATGCAGGGTAAGACCGGCGCCGGAGGCATACATCTTGTTGAGCTTCACGCACCAGGAACCCACCACGCCTTCGAAGGTAGCCTGACCGCCGGCGAGGTTGGTGCCGATGACGCGGCCCTGCCTGTTGGCCATGGAGCCGAGGGGCAGGTAGGAAAGATCGCCGGAAATGAGGTTGCGCACCACGACCACGTCGCCGCCGGCGTAGATGTCGGGGTCGGAGGTCTGCATGTGGGTGTTCACCATGATGCCGCCGCGGGGATGGCAGGCGATGCCGGCGTCGGCGGCGATCTTGGAGTTGGGAGTCACGCCGATGGAGAAGATGACTTCGTCGGCGTCGATGGTGCGCTTGTTGGTCACCACCTGGCAGACCGCTCCGTCCTTGCCCTTGAGTTCCTTCACGCTTTCACCGGTGAGCACGGTGATGCCCATTTCTTCCAGGTCGTGCTTGGCGATCTGGCCGAAGTTGTAGCACAGCTGCGCGGGCAGAACCTGGTTGAGCATTTCGATGACGGTGACCTTGATGCCCCACATGTCGGCCAGAGCCACGGCCATTTCCAGACCGATGAAGCCGGCGCCGATGATGACGGCGTGGTTGATGCGGCGGGCGGCGCACTGTTCCTGAATGGCCTTGGCTGCTTCAAGGCAGGTCACGGAGGTGACGTTCTTCAGATCCGTGCCGGGGATGGGAGGAATGCGGGGGCTGCTGCCCGTGGCGATGACCAGCTTGTCGTAGGGCATGTCGCTCTTTTCGCCGGTCTGCGTATTTTCCACGGTAACGGTCTTTTCCTTGCGGTTGATGGAAAGGGCACGCATGTGGCAGATGGCGTTGACGCCCTTGAGTTCCTTGAAGAAGGCTTCGTCGCGCACGACGCCGGCGTTGGTGGTGCGCAGGCCGTTCATCTGAGGCACGTCGCCGCCCACGAAGTAGGGAATGCCGCAGCCGCCGTAGGAGATGTAGGTACCCTGATCAATCATGGTGATGTTGCTTTCGGGCATGAGGCGCTTGGCGCGGGCGGCAGCCTTGGGGCCGAGGGCGACGCCGCCGATGATGAGAATATTGGGAGCCATGTGTAAAAACCTCCAGAGAATAAAGGTTCGTTTCGCAGCAAAAAAACTATCGCCCGATACTTTATCAGCAAGTTGTCGGAAAAGGCAAGATAATTACGCACGCCCGCGGGCTCTTCACAAATTCTTTTGCTGCGGCCGTGCAGGATGAAAAGTGGATAAATAAAGTTAATTCAGCATATTGATATGTATTTTTCTGCCGGAAAATCTCTTTGTTAAATGCTGTGGGCGCAAGGTTCACATTCAGGAGAGCTTCTTTTTCCTGCCGGGGAAGCGCGTTTTTCTCCGGTGGGAGGCCGGGAGTCTCCAACAGCCTGTTCCTTTTGAGAAAAGGCAAGTTCTTTTTTTATCAAAGAGAAAAAAGGGGTGCAATGCCGTCTTTCGGCGGCGAAGACGCGTCATGGCGGAGCAAGTCTTCACAAAGTGAAGGCGACGAAGCGGAAAAAAGAGAAAAACATATGTGAAACTGGCAGGTTGAGGAGAAGGCAAAAAGAAGCGTGCCTGTGGCCATGCTTATGCGAACATGCATAGGTTGGCGGAAGATTTTTAGTAAAAAAAATAAATAAATACAATAGAATAATGATAGCTTGCCCTTCTAGCTTATGCCGATACGCATAATATGCATATCAGCATAAGGCTGCAAAATAAAATATAAAAATCACAAAATAGAATAATTATTTAATATAGTTGAATTTTTTACAGAAAAAAACTCTTTTTCAAAAGGTGAAGGGGCTTTGCCCCATTTTTTGCGGCGATGTCTTTTAACTTATTGTTATTTATAAATAAAAAAATGATTTTTCATAAAAATTCATCATGGCACGCTTCTTGCTTACAGGAAAATGCCGCACGGGAACATTTTATACAAGTTCCTCTTCTCTCAAAAAGGAAGAATGCGGCGGATAAGGGAAAAACGTCGGATGAACCGGCCAACCATACAAACGAGAAGGAGAAGCCATGAAACTTTTTCGCACGTTGCTTTGCGGTGTCGCCGTTGTCGGCATGATGGGCGCCAGCAGTCCTGCAGAAGCCGCCCGTCCCCTTACCCTGCGCCTCGGGCACCCCATGGCTCCGGGCAACAATGTCACCGTAGGGTATGAGAAGTTCGCGGAACTGGTGAAGGCCAAGTCCGGCGGCAAGATAAGGATACAGATTTTTCCCAACTGCCAGCTCGGTTCCGACCGTGTGACCACGGAAGCCGCCCAGGCGGGCACGCTTGACCTTTCTTCGAGCTCTACTCCCAATCTGGCCAGCTTTTCCAAGGATTACATGGCGATCGATCTGCCCTATGTGACATCGCCCAGGTATCAGCAGAACCTCTACAAGGCGCTGGATGAGGGCGAGCTCGGCAGGGCGCTGGACAAGGTGGCGGAACGCTGCGGATTGAAGACCATCATGTTCAGCGAATACGGCTACAGGAATTTCGTAAGCGCGGGCAAGCCGCTGGATTCCGTCAAATCCCTCATGAATCTCAAGGTGCGTACCACCGATTCTCCCGTGGAAGTGGCCGTGGCCACGGAACTCGGCATGAATCCCGCCCCCGTGGCCTGGGGAGAAACCTATACCGCTCTTCAGCAGGGTACCGTGGATGCCGAGGGCAATACCTTCTCTCTGCTCAACGACGCCAAACATACGGAAATTCTCAAGTATGCCATGAACTCCGAGCACAATTACTCCATGCACATCCTGCTCATGAACAAGGCCCGCTGGGACGGCCTGACGCAGGAGCAGCAGAACATCATCATGGAAGCCGCGCGTGAGGCCACCGACTGGCAGCGGGCGGAAACCATGAGACTGGAAGAAGCCGCCTGGCAGGCCTTCCGCGACAAGGGCATCAGTATTCACATGCTCACCGAAGAACAGAAGTCCGAGCTCTACAGACTCACCCAGCCCGTGCGCGATACGTTCGCCGGGGAAATCGACCCCGACCTGTTGAAGCTCATCGCCGACACCCAGAAGTAATACCGCCTGCGGGCGGAGCAGTCCGCCCGCCTCATACCCTTCTCTGAGGCTTGGAATCCATGAGCACCGATACGGAAAAATCTACCGGCATACTGTACTGGCTTGATGAGAACTTTGAAAATATCTTTCTGGTTTCAGGCCTTCTTGCCATCATCTGCTTCATCACCTGGCAGGTTGTTTACCGCTACTTCATCACTCCCTTCATCGACCGCGCGGGCGCGGCCGTGTGGACCGAGGAAATTTCCCGCTACATCTTCATCTGGATATCCTATATTGCCGTAGGCGGGGCCATCCGCAAGCGCAGCTCCATCCGCATCGACTTCGTGTATCAGATGCTGCCGCCCCGCCTTCAGCGCATCAGCTGGATATTCGTGGAACTCATCTTTCTTACCCTCACCCTTACCATCGCCTGGTACGGCTGGGGGCAGATAGAGCGGCTCCAGCGTTTCCCGCAGCATACCGCGGCCATGCGCATTCCCTTCCTCATTCCCTATCTCATTCTGCCTCTCGGCTTCGGCCTCATGAGCCTGCGCCTCGTGCAGTCCATGATCAGGCAGGTGAAGGTGACGGGAGTGCCGGACAGCCTCATCGGTGCGGTTCTCGCCGTGGCGGTCATGTCTCCCTGTGTGCTTGCGGAGTATATCGATCCTGTTCCCGCCCTGTTCGGTTACTTCCTCGTGTTCTGCGTGACGGGTGTGCCCATTGCCATAGGCCTCGGCATGTCCGCCCTGACCACCATTCTCTGTGCCGACACGCTTCCCATCGAGTACCTTGCGCAGGTGTCCTTCACCTCGCTGGACAGCTTCCCCATCATGGCCATCCCCTTCTTCATTGCGGCGGGCGTGTTCATGGGCGCGGGCGGCCTGTCCCAGCGCCTGCTCGGCCTTGCCGATGAAATGGTGGGCGGCATGTACGGAGGCATGGCCCTCACCACCGTGGCCACCTGCATGTTCTTCGGCGCCATCAGCGGTTCCGGCCCGGCCACCGTGGCGGCCATAGGCGCGCTCACCATTCCGGCCATGGAGGAACGCGGCTACAGCCGTACCTTTGCGGCGGCCATCGTGGCGGCGGCAGGCGCCATAGGCGTCATGATTCCGCCGAGCAACCCCTTCGTGGTATACGGCATCGCGGCTCAGGTTTCCATCGGCGATCTGTTCATCGGCGGCATCGTGCCCGGCGTGCTTACCGGCGGCGTGCTCATGGGCTATTCCTACTACGCGGCACGCAGGAACAACTGGCGCGGTTCCGCCCGCACCCGTACCGTGGCTACGGTGACGCGCGCCGTATGGGATGCCAAGTGGGCTCTGCTTGTTCCGGTCATCGTGCTCGGCGGCATTTACGGCGGACTCATGACTCCCACCGAAGCCGCGGCCGTGGCCTCCTTCTACGGGCTCATCGTAGGTGTGTTCCTCTACCGTGAACTGGACTTCCGCAAGGTCTGCGCCTGCTGCGTGGAAGCGTGCGAAACCTCCGCCGTCATCATCGTGCTCATGGCCATGGCCACATTGTTCGGCAACATCATGACCATTGAAGACGTGCCCGGTACCATAGCCCGCGCCATTCTCGGCATCACCAGCAGCAAGATAGCCATCCTGCTCATCATCAACGTGCTTCTGCTCATCGTGGGCATATTCATGGAGGCTCTGGCCGCCATCGTCATTCTCGTGCCCATACTTCTGCCCATCGTCACCGGTGTGGGCGTCTCGCCCCTGCACTTCGGCATCATCATGGTGGTGAACCTGGCCATCGGTTTCCTCACCCCGCCCGTGGGCGTCAACCTCTTCGTCGCCAGCGGCATATCGGGCACGCGCATCGAGCAGATCGCAAAAGCCAGCCTGCCCATGATAGGCCTGATGCTCATCGTGCTTCTTCTCATCACCTATATCCCGGCCATTCCTCTCTGCCTGATCGGCGGAGCCGGATAACTTCGGCCGCCCATACGGCAATGCGGATCTTCCCGGAGCCTTTTCCGGGAAGAGGTCTTCCTCCTCACCCCCATTTCAGGAGCGCAAGGCTCCCGGAGCCCGGCCGAAAGGCGGAGCCCGAAACAAATCATCAAGGAGTTCAGTCATGAGTGCCATCGAAATGCTCAATCCCGAAGCCTGTGAATGTCATTCCCCGCAGGAACAGCGCATTTTCGACGAACAGAAGGGCAGGAAGGACAAATACTACGACACGCATGCCCGCGTGTTCGACCTCATCGCCAGATTCGAAGGTCAGACTCCCGTCATCGACGTGGAACGCGCCCTGTACTTCACCCAGTCCATGAAGGAAACCGAAGGTCAGCCCCTGGTGCTGCGCTGGGCCAAGGCTCTCATGCATATCGCCAGGAACATGACCGTGGAAGTGGAGGACGGTCAGCTTCTGCTCGGTCGTGCGGGCGCAAAGATAGGCCGTTACGGCATACTGTACCCGGAACTCGACGGCGACTTCCTCGACATCGCGGTGCGCGATCTGCCCACCCGCGAGCAGTCCCCCGCCACCATCAGCCCGGAAGACGCGAAAATCGTCATGGAGGAAATCGCCCCCTACTGGAAGGGCAAGACCTACCATGAAGCCCTGAACAAGGCTCTTCCCGACTGGGTGCACAAGCTCACCTATGTGGACGACGACGGCCTCATCTCCCGCTTCGTGGTGAACGAAACCTCGTCCTTCCGTTCCTCCATCCAGTGGGTGCACGACTATGAAAAGGTGCTGAAGCGCGGCTTCAACGGCATCAAGGCCGAAGCGGAAGCCAAGCTTGCCGCCCTTGACCCCGCAAGCCCTGTGGATCAGGCCGACAAGCGTCCCTTCCTGGAAGCCGTGATCCTCGTGTCCGACGCCATCATTCTGTGGGCCCGCCGTTATGCCGCCAGGGCCCGCGAAGTGGCGGCCCTCACCACCGACCCTGTGCGCAAGGCCGAACTTCTGAAGATGGCCGAAATCGCGGAAAAGGTTCCCGCCGAACCTGCAGACAACTTCTATGAAGCCGTGCAGTCTCAGTGGTTCGTGCAGATGTTCTCCCGCATCGAGCAGAAAACCGGCACCACCATTTCCAACGGCCGTATGGACCAGTACTTCTACCCCTATTACAAGAAGGATATGGAAGAGGGCGTCCTGACCGAAGAAAAGGCCATGGAACTTCTGGAATGCATGTGGGTGGGCATGGCCGAATTCATCGATATGTACATCTCCCCCCAGGGCGGCGCCTTCAACGAAGGCTACGCGCACTGGGAAGCCGTGACCATCGGCGGACAGACCAGAGACGGCGTGGACGCCACCAACGAGCTCACGCATCTGTTCCTCCGTTCCAAGCGTGAATTCCCCCTTCATTACCCGGACCTTGCCGCCCGCGTGCATTCTCTCTCCCCCGACGAATACCTGTGGGACGTGGCCGAAACCATCAAGTACGGTTCCGGTTTCCCCAAGCTGTGCAACGACGAGGAAGTGGTGCCTCTGTACGCCTCCAAGGGCGGTACCTTTGAGGAAGCGCTGGACTACGCCGTTTCCGGCTGCACCGAAACCCGTATGCCCAACCGCGATACCTATACCTCCGGCGGCGCCTATACCAACTTCGCCGCGGCTCTGGAAATGGCTCTGCGACAGGGCAGGATGAAGAAGTACGGCGGCGAGCAGCTCGGTATCGAGACCCCCGATCCCCGCACCTTCAAGACCTGGGACGACATGTGGAATGCCTACAAGGCCCAGCAGGAACTTTTCCTGCGCGCCACCTTCACCCAGCAGTACATCGTCACCAAGGTGCGCGCCGAGCACTTCGCCCAGCCCATGGGTTCCGCGCTGCATGATCTGTGCATGAAGCACTGCCTCGATCTGCATACCCGCATCATCCCCGAGGGCGCGAACTTCGGCTACTTCGAGTTCATGGGCTTCGGTACCGTCATCGACTCCCTGGCGGCCATCAAGAAGCTGGTCTTCGAGGAAAAGCGCATCACCATGGATCAGCTTCTGGAAGCCATGGATCACAACTGGGTGGGCTACGAAGCCATACAGCGGCTCGTGAAGAGCTGCCCCTGCTACGGCAACGATGACCCCTATGCCGACGAAATCGGCAAGGCCATCGACCGCATCTGCGTGGAATTCGCCCAGAAGTATTCCCCGGAAATGGGCATCAACAACGACGTGCGCTATGTGCCCTTCACCTCCCATGTGCCCTTCGGCAAGGTGGTGAGCGCAACTCCCAACGGGCGTACGGAATGGTTCCCGCTCTCGGACGGCTCTTCCGCCTCCCACGGCGCGGACGTGAACGGCCCCACGGCCATTCTGCTTTCCAACTACAAGACCAAGAACTACGGCCTGCGCAACCGTGCGGCCCGTCTGCTGAACATCAAGTTCACGCCCAGGAGCGTGGAAGGCGATGCCGGCACCGAAAAGCTCGTTCAGTTCATCCGCACCTGGTGCGATCTCAAGCTGTGGCATCTGCAGTTCAACGTGCTCAATCAGGAAACGCTCATCGCCGCACAGAAGGACCCGCAGAAGTACCGCAACCTCATCGTCCGCGTGGCCGGCTACAGCGCCTACTTCGTGGATCTTTCTCCCGATCTTCAGAACGACCTGATCGCCCGTACCGATCATGACGATCTGTAGCAGACAGGGGGCCTGAGTCCCCGCCGGCTTCTCCTTCCTGCCGTGGAGAAGCCGGTTTTCCTGACAGAATGCCGGGGCGCCTTGCCGCCGCCCCGAAGCGGTACATGAGGTTACCATGAGTACGTTTGAAGACAGAAAGATCACCGGCGTGGTGTTCAATATCCAGAAATATTCCGTACACGACGGGCCGGGCATACGCACCATCGTGTTCACCAAGGGCTGCCCCCTGTCCTGCCGCTGGTGCAGCAACCCGGAATCGCAGTCTCCCCGGCCGCAGATGGCCTTCAATCCCGGGCGATGCATTTCCCCGGCAAAATGCGTCTTCTGCATTCCGGCCTGCCCTCATGGTTCCATTCGTGCCGAAAACGGCGCGCTTTCCATCGACTGCACGCATTGCGCTGCATGTGAAGGCATTGCCTGCGCCCGTGCCTGCCCTGCGCAGAGTCTCATTGCGTACGGCAAAGTCCGTACCGTGGAGGATGTGCTCGGCGTGGTGGCGCAGGATGCCATTTTTTATTCCCGCTCCGGCGGCGGCATGACCATTTCCGGCGGCGAACCTCTGCTGCAGAAGGATTTCGCGCTCGCGCTTCTGCGTGAAGCGCGCAGGCGCCGCATCAAGACCGCGGTGGAAACCTGCGGCTGCGTTCCGTGGGAAACGCTGGAGGAGGCCGCGCCGCACCTCAACAATATTCTGTTCGACGTCAAGCATACCGATACGGAAAGGCACCGATGGGGTACGGGCGTGGGCAACGAGCTCATCCTTTCCAATCTGAAGAAGCTTCTGGAGACATTTCCCGACAAGCCCGTGCTGGTGCGCACGCCGGTGGTTCCCGGCTTCAACGATACCATGGAAACGGCGCGGGAAATCGGGCGGCTGCTCAAAGGATATGCCAATGTTTCCTATGAGGCGTTGCCCTACCACCGGCTGGGTACGCAGAAATACATGTTTCTGGGCAGGGAATACCCCATGGGCGACGTTTCCCTTCCCGCAGGGGTCGCCCAGCGCTTTCAGCATGTCGTGGATGAGGAACGCGGCGTGAACGAGGCCCTTTAGAGGTTCTTACATCATGAGGAATCTGCGATGAAGATTATCGACTTCCGTTTCCGGCCCCATACCGGGGCCATTCTGGACGGCATTAAAAACAGCACCATGTTCAAGGCCAGCTGCGAGGCCAGCGGCTTCGACAAATGGCAGGCTCAGCCTCTTGAGCGCATCGTCGCCGACCTTGAGGAAAGAGGGGTGACTCGCTGCGTCATCACCGGCCGCGACTGCAGAACGACCTATGGTTTTCCCGACAACAACGGGAGCGTCCTGGAGTTCTGCCGCGCGTATCCCGACATGTTCGTCGGCTTCTGGGGCATCGATCCGCACAAGGGCATGGACGCCGTGCGCGAGGTGGAAAACGTGGTCAGCGAGTACGGTATGAAGGGTATTGCCACCGACCCGTATCTTGCCCGCATAAGTCCCTGCGAGGCCCGCTACTACCCCGTGTACGCCAAGTGCTGCGAACTCGGCGTGCCGGTGTTCATCACCATGGCTCCGCCGCCCCAGGTGCCCGGCGCGGTGATGGCCTGCACCGACCCGCGCGATGTGGACGTGGTGGCGCGCGATTTTCCCGAGCTGAAGATCATCATGAGCCACGGCGGCTATCCCTTCGTGCATGAGGCTATTTATGCCTGCTATCGCAATAAGAATGTGTATATGGACATTTCGGAGTATGAGACTGCTCCCATGTGCGAAATCTACATAAGCGCCATGAAGTCCATGATTGCCGACAAGGTGCTTTTCGCAAGCGCTCATCCCTTTGTGGAACAGGGCGAGTGCCTGGCACACTATGCCGCCATGGATCTGCCGGAGGATGTGCGCGAGAAGGTGATGTACAAAAATGCCTGCAGGGTGCTGGGGCTTTCCGAAGAATGATGCAAAGGGCGGACGGCTGTCCGCAGACATGGGCAAGGTCGCCGGGGCCGCCGCGGAAAAGGACGAAAGCCCGTTTTTGCAGCGGCCCTTTCCTTACGGGAGAGGGCGGGAAAAGCGATTGTGAACGACGTGGAATTGTTGCAGAATGTTTTTTTGTGGAAAAATTCAGCCTACGGTCGTTTGCTCCATGGATTCTGTACTTCTTGAATATGTAGAACAGGCTTTCGACGTCTTTCAGGACGGCATATGGATAAGCGATGCCGATTCCACATGCCTTTTCGTCAATAAAAAGTACGAGGAACTGAGCGGCTTTTCCAGAAAGTGGATGATGGGCCGGAAGGCGACGAGTATTGTGGCCGAAGGTATTTTCGACGTGGCCGTCAACCCGGAGGTCATCAGTACCGCACGGCCAGTTTCCAAAATACAGACGCTTTCCAACGGCCGCCATCTTTCCCTGGACGGTTTTCCCATTTTCGATAAAGAGGGAAAGGTGATCATGTGCATCACCTTCATCCGCGACATAAGTACCATAGTCAGCATGGAAAACCGTCTGGCTCAGCAGCGAGAGCTTCTGAACACGATTGTGCGGCTCAACAACAGCGCGGGGCTTCAGTCCGGAGAGGACGGGAGCGACTTCATATACAGCTCCGCCATGGAGGCCTTTCTTTTCAAGGCCCGCATCATGGCGCAGACGGATATTTCCATTCTCATTCTTGGGGAAACGGGCGTGGGCAAGGACGTCATGGCCCAGCGCATCCACACCATGAGCCGCCGGGCGGACAAGCCCTTCATCAAGGTGGACTGCGGAAGCATTTCCCCGAATCTCATTGAATCGGAGCTGTTCGGCTACATCGGCGGGGCCTTTTCCGGCGCAAGCCGGGGCGGCCACATAGGCCTTATCGAAGCCGCCGCCGGAGGAACGCTGTTTTTCGACGAGATAGGCGAGCTGCCCCTGCCGCTGCAGACGCGGCTTCTGCGTTTCCTGCAGGACGGGGTCATCGTGCGGGTGGGGGCGAACACTCCCAAGAATGTGGATGTGCGCGTGGTTGCCGCCACCAACAAGGACCTGGAAAAGGCCGTGAGCCGGGGGGAATTCCGCAGCGACCTTTACTACCGCCTGAAAATCGCGGTGCTGCATATTCCGCCTCTGAGAAAGAGAAAGGACGATATTCTTCCTCTGGCCGAGTTTTTCTTCCAGTATTTTTCCCGGCGTTACAACAGACCTCTGACCATGGCGGAGGATGTGGAACGCCTGCTGCTTGCCTACGAGTGGCCCGGCAATGTGCGCGAACTCAAGAGCATGATGCAGGAGGCCGTGGTCACCTGCCCGGAAAGTGTGGTGCGTGCTCATCATCTGCCCATCAAGGCCGTGCCGTCGGAACGGAAGCCGGTTTCCTCCGAAGAGGAATTCGACTTCGAGGGGAAGGATTATCACGACATCATGCGCGAGATGGAATGCCGCATGCTGCGCGCCGCCATCGCCCGTTTTTCCGGGAACATGACGGCGGCCTCCAGAATGCTCCGCATGGACAGAAGCACCATGTTCCGCAAGATACGCGAACTGGAGAAGCACGGGCTGAAGGTGATTTAATCTTTTTCCTGTCGGGAATGACCGGAAAGCAGAGCGAGGCAGATGCCGCCGAGTATGGGCACGGAACAGAGCGCAAGGCGCAGGGTGACGGGTTCGGCAAGAAAGATCACGGCAAGCGCGGCCGTGATGAGCGGCACGCTGAGCTGGATGACGGAAGCGCCCGTGAGGCTGTAGCGCGGTACGATGACGTACCAGAGTATGTAGCCGAGGGCGGAGGCCAGCGCCCCCGCCGCCAGCGCGCAGGCGTAGGCTTCGGGCTGCGCGGCTTCTTCCAGAGCAAGGGCGGCAGCGCCTGCGGCAAGCGCGGCGAGGGAGGCGCGGAAGAAATTGCCCGCCGTGGCCAGAGAGGCGGAGGAGGCTTTTCTTCCGCAGAGGCTGTATCCGGCCCAGGCAAGGCCCGTGACGACCATGAGCAGCGAGGCCCCCAGAGGCGGAGCCGTAAGTCCGGGCGAAAGCAGCGCCAGCAGACCGGCAGAAGCCAGGGCGAGCCCGGCCGTCTGCCGCTTCGTGAGGCGCAGGCCGTGGCTCATGCCCCAGCCCATCATGCCGAACTGTACGGAAATATTGATGATCAGGGTTCCCGCGGCCGAAGGGATGTTCTTGTAGGCCAGGGAGAAGGAGATCATGTAGAGAAAGAGAAAAAGCGCCCCCGGCCAGGAACTCTGCTTCCATGCCTGCTTCCACACCGAGCCCTCTCCCTTCTGCCCCCGCACCAGATGAACGGCGCAGAGCAGGGCCAGCATGGCTGCGGCGGAAAGGCCCCGCACGGCGGTGTACTGGAGAGGCTCCATATCCCAGATGACGAGGGCCGCGCGGCAGAAAATGGAGTTCAGGGCGAAAAGGGTGAGACAGAAGGCTGTGGAAAGAAAAAGAGTCATGGCAGAACCCGCTGTTGCGTTGGAGTCTTACCTTCCCTGCATGTTTCATGCCATGGGCGGCGTATGCACGGAAAAACGGGGCGGCATGGCTGACCATGCTGCCGCTTTGCAGGATGGCCTTGCGCTCCGGGCGGCTCCGTTTCGGGGCGGAACGGCAAAGGCCGAGCCTGTTCATGGAAGGATACGGCGCCTTTCGTATCAGGGTTTTCTGGAGAAATACAGGGGCGTTTTTGCAACAACAGGCATGAATGCACAGGCAGTATTGCACACAAAGATAGAAATATACAAAAAATTTCCATGGTGGTATAACCCGTGGTACGGAGGATCTCTGGTTCCTGCCGTTTTCGCGGGCGGCCCGCCTGCGTGCGGGCGGAGAAGTTCCCGGGGGAGGGGAGATGACCATATTTCTTGCGGTGAGTTTCGTGGTGGTGGGGTTTCTCTGTGGGGCCACCAGCATAGGGGGCATTCTGCTCATTCCGGCCATGGAATACGGCACGGGAATGCCGCTTCCTCTGGCCTCGGGTACGGCGCTGTGCAGCTTTTTCTTTACCGCTGCGGTGGGTACATGGCTGCACTACAGGCGGGGCAACCTGAAGAAGGAACTGGTGCTTCCCCAGTGTGCGGGGGCGCTCATCTTCAGCTTTTTCGGCGCGCTGACCAAGCATGTGGTGGGGGCCGTGGCGTTGAACGCCATCCTTGCCGCTCTCATCATCGTTTCCGGTCTTGCGGCCCTCAGGCCTGCGCGTCCCGTGCGCAGCATGGAAAGCGCGCAGGGACGTTTCCGCTACCTTCTGTTTGTGGGGGCTTTCGTGGGATTCATGGCCGGGCTTACGGGCATGGGCGGCCCCGTGCTTTCCGTACCCATGATGATCGTCATGGGCTTTTCTCCCATGGCCACGGTGGCCGCGGCGCAGCCTTTTCAGATGTTCGCCTGCTTTTCCGGGAGCGTGGGCAACATGATTCTCGACCAGATCGACTGGCCGGTCGCGCTCTTTTCCGTGCTGCTGCAGAGCGCGGGCGTATGGGCGGGCATACGCGCGGCGCGCAGCATGAATACCGCTCTTCTGAAAACATCCATCGCTTTTCTGTGCGTGTTCACAGGCGTGTTCATGCTTTTTCGCTGAAGGTTTTTGACCCGCACAAAAAAGGCCGGAACGAGTTCCGGCCTTTTTTCATGACGGGCGGGCTTATTCGCCGAGAGCCTTGTGGTAGGCTTCCAGAGCCTTTTCCAGGTAGGCGCCTTCCGGCTTTTCCGGCAGGCTCCAGGCAAGGGCGTGCAGACCTGCGGCAAGATCGGCCCAGTCCACCCAGCCCATGTGGGCGAGGCGGATGACCTTTTCCTTGAGATTGCCCTGACCTGCGGTGAGAATGACGCCGCAGTCCTTGAAGGCCCTGGCCACAATGGGGCTTGCGGGCATGGAGTCGGGCATGAGAATGCTGGTCAGACCCCAGGTATAGCGGCCTTCTTCCTTGACGAAGAGATCCATGCCCATGGCGGAAAGCCCGGTTCTGGCCATCTGCGTAAGAGCCCACTGTTTTTTGAAGATATTGTCCATGCCGAATTCCAGCAGCATGGTCAGCGCTTCATGCAGTCCCACGAGCAGACTGATGGGCGAGGTGTAGTGCGTCTGGTTCTTTTCGCAGTTGGCCTTCTCCTGCACGAGGTCGAAATAGTAGCACTGGGGGGCGACGCTTTCGGCCTTTTTCCAGGCGCGGGGAGAAAGGGCGATGAAGGCCAGGCCGGGGGGCAGCATGAGTCCCTTCTGCGAACCGGTGATGAGGCAGTCGATGCCCCAGGCATCCATGTCCACAGGGGAGATGGAAACGGCGGAAATGCCGTCGGCCACCAGAAGCACATCCCTTTCGCGGATGACGGCAGCCACTTCCTTCACGGGATGCAGCACGCCGGTGGACGTTTCGGAAATCTGCATGAACACGCCGCGTATGGCGGGATCGGCGTCCAGCAGGGCGCGGATTTCTTCAGGATCGAAGGATTCCCCCGCATTTTTGGAAAGCACCACGGCTTCAAGGCCGCGCATCTTCACGATGTCCAGCCATCGGTTGCCGAAATAGCCCGCCGTGGCCACGAGCACCTTTTCGCCGGGCGAGAAGAGGTTGAAGGCCGCGGCCGTCATGCCGCCGGTGCCGGAGCATGCCAGGGGAATGACCGGGGAGGACGTGCAGAAGAGCTTCTTCAGCATGACCTGATTTTCGGCCAGAACGGTCTTGAACGCGTCCTTGCGGTGATGCGGCAGGGGCGCGGCCATGGCAAGTCGGACACGGTCGGGGATGGGCGTGGGGCCAGGGGTGAGCATACGGGTAGCCTGAATGGAAGACATGGCGGAACCTCTTGTGCCGGCAAACTGTCGGAATGTTTTGCGCGGGATATGCGCGTCTTCACGGTATAGAAAAACGTCCTCAGCGGCAAGCATCCCCGGCAGGGAATGAAAAAGGCCCCGTGCCGTCGTGGCTCGGGGCCTTTCGTCCTTGCGGGCGGAAAAGAGCGTCGGTCTATGCCGGAAGATGGAACAGGAAGGCCTTGAGGTAGGCCGTTTCCGGCATGGCCGGGTGTATGGGGTGATCCGGCCCCTGGAAGCCCTGGAAGAGCAGGCGGGCGTTTCTGCGGCGTTTTGCCGCAGCCCGTGTGACGGCGGCGCGCAGGGCGTCGGCTTCCAGATGATGGGAGCAGGAGCAGGTCATGAGCATTCCGCCGGGCCTGACGAGGTCGAGCCCCAGTTCATTGACGCGGGCATACGCTTCAAGGCCCTGACGCGCGTCCTTCTTGCGCTTGATGAAGGCCGGAGGATCGAGGCAGACGATGTCGAAGGTGCGGCCCTCGCGCCGGAGATCCGCAAGCAGGGTAAGGGCGTCGCCCTGAAGGGTTTCCACTTCGGCTCCTGCGGCTTCGCCGTTTTTCCGGGCGTAGGAAAGAGCCTGGGCGGAGGCGTCTAAGAAGCTCACTCTGCCTGCGCCTTTTTTTGCCGCCAGCGCGCCGAAGCCCCCGGCATAGCAGAAGGCATCCAGCACATGGCAGCCGGGTGCGGCCTCAACGAAGGGCGTAAGCGCGGCGCGGTTTACCCGCTGATCGTAGAACCAGCCGGTTTTCTGTCCGCCCCTGAGCGGCAGGGCGTAGGTCATGCCGTTTTCTTCAATCTCTGTTTCGTCGGGAACGTCGCCGAGGGCGCTTTTCTGGAAGCGTTCCAGCCCTTCCAGATCGCGGGAGGCCACGTCGTTGTCCAGCAGAACGGAGGCGGGATGCAGCATGTCGTTCAGTACGGAGAGCAGTTCTTCGGTATGGGAGTCCATCCCCGCCGTGGTGATCTGGCAGACGATGTGGTCGCCGTGTCGGTCCGCCACAAGACCGGGCAGAAAATCGCCCTCTCCGTGGCAGAGGCGGTAGAAGGGACGGGAGAACATGCGTTCGCGCAGGGCGAGGGCGTCGGTGAGGCGGCGGCGCAGCAGATCGGCATCCAGCGCCTCCTCCGCCTTGCGGCTCACCATGCGCACGGCGATGAGCGAAGCGGGGTTGACGTAGCCTGTGCCGAGAATGCGGCCCCCGCAGTCGGCCACAAGCACGTTCTGCCCGGGAGTAAAGGAGGAAAGAGGGGAACGCCTTACGTCGATTTCGTTGCTGAACACCCAGAGGTGGCCTGCGCGCAGGCGGCGGTCTTCGCCTTTTTTCAGAAAAACGGTTTCCATGGCACGGTGTGGCTGAAGGATTGATGCATATGCCGCTTCGGGGCGGCTTGCGAAGGTCCGTTTCGGGCTGCCCCGGCTAGAGCAGGTTCAGCACGAACATGCAGAACCAGAGCGCGGCATTGACGACGAGCAGCAGGAAGACGGCGGCGGAGGCCATGTCCTTGGCGTTCTTCACTCCGATGTTGTATTCTTTGGTGATGAGATTGAGGGTTTCCTCAATGGCGGTATTGATGAGTTCCGCCATCATGACCAGAAGCCAGGCACCCAGGGCGATGAGCCAGGTGAGCGCGGGCTTCTGGAAGACGGCCAGCAGGATGATGAGAAGGATGAGTATGCCCGTTTCCTGCCGGAAGGCCAGACTGAGGCGCAGGCCCGTTCCGAGTCCGGCCAGGGAATAGCCCGCGGCCTTGAAGATGTGGAAGAAGCCTTCCTTGAAGCGTTCGCCGTTCATGATTACGCCTGCTGCTGCGGTTCGCCGCCGATTTCGAAGGAGCGGAACTGGTTGGCCTGGCCGTTGGCCTTGGGGCATTCCTTGCGCAGGTAGCAGATGTCGCACGCGCCGCGGAAGGGATAGGGGGTGAGCACGCTGAACTTGGGCAGCATGGAGTGGGTCACGTCCTGATATTCCAGTCCTTCCCTGGCAAGGACTTCGCGCAGAGCGGCCGTAGGCTCGGGAGCCGGGGCGCAGCCCGCTTCTTCCACCTCGGGCATGAGCTGGTACACCGCGCACTGGCACATGGTCTGGGCAAGGGCGCTCAGGCGGTAGCCGTATTCGGAGGACCTGGCCCATTCTTCGTCCACTTCCTTTTCCACGGCTTCATCCAGCCACAGGGCGAGATAGCGGCCCTTGCCGGTTTCCAGCTTGAGGGCGTGCAGCATGGGCAGCCAGCGTTCCCAGGTTTCGGCCAGCTCTTCGACCACCTTGCCGCCGAGTCGCTTTTCGGAAAGAAGGTTCAGCATGAGCTCAAAATCGAAGATGGGGCGGACGGGCAGCGTTTCCTTGGTGTAGCTGTTCATATATGTTCCTCTTGGGAGTGATGTCGGAGGCCGGGTTCCTCTGGCCGTCTTGAATGACCCAATGTGCCGCGCGACCGGCCTTCCGTCAAGTATCCGGCGGAAGCGCAGGCGGCCCGGGAGAGCATAAGATCCTTTACTTGAAGGGCTGTTCGGGATATGAGGAAATGTCCCGGCCAGCCCGCGAGGCGGCCGTTTTTGAGAGGTTTGCATGAGTCAGATCAGATATCCCAGCAGGGTGCGCTACGAATACAGCCAGGACCCTGACTGCCGCCTTCAGTACACGCACGGCGTGTGGGGCGGCATCAATCCGCAGGGCGAGATAGAAGTGAATTTTTATGTGGAAAGCGACAAGCTTCCGTCGTTTTCCGAACGTGCCGTGGAGCCGGACGGAGCCTTCGGCGCGGAAGTGGTGCCCTTCGATGAGGAAGAGCGCGTCATCAACCGTCACATCCATTCCCGCGTGCTTTTCAACTATCACACGGCCCGCGCCCTCATGGAGTGGCTGGAAGAGAAGATAGACACGCTGGAAATGGAGGAAAGCGCCAACTTCAACCCTGAAGACGGCGGCCCCGAGGTACAGCAGTAAATGCCCCGCAGGAACCGTTACCAGATAGGCGGAGAGGAAGAGAAGGAATGCGTGAGCCGTTCGCAGAAAAAGCGCGACAGCTCGGCCCTTCAGGAAGTGGGTGAACGCCTTGCCAAAATTCCCGCCGTCAAAAGGGCCCGCCTGCCGCTGCCCGAAGATCTGCGCGACGCTCTGGATGAGTACGACCGTCTTTCCGGTCACGAGGCCAGAAGGCGGCAGATGCAGTTCATCGGCAGGCTCATGCGCGAGGCGGGCGAGGAAGGCACACTGCAGAGCGTGCTCGACGCCCTTGCCGTGCTGGAATAGTCTTTTCGGAGGAAAAATCGGCCGGATGCATATTTTTTGCTTGACGGCCGGGAATGAATCTGGCAAATATACACCTGCAACGGGGATGTAGCTCAGTTGGGAGAGCGCTTGAATGGCATTCAAGAGGCCAAGAGTTCAATTCTCTTCATCTCCACCAGAATTTCAGCCGCCTGTACCTACAGGCGGCTTTTTTCATATCTTTACACCGGAGCGAGATATGCTCGAACCTGATATACGCATCGACGACGACATGCTTTCCCGTTGCCCGGAATGCCGTCTGGGCTGGCTCTGCTATGAGGCGCAGCCTGTGGAATCCGGCGAAGCCGTATGGAGCCGTTTCGCGCTTTTTCTGCCCGGTCTGAAGGCGCGGCTGGAAGCGACTCCCCTTGCCGACATGCCCAATCTCGGTGAATCCCGGCGCGGATACAAGGCCTGCGGCAAGGATCCGGGGCGCTGGCGCGTTTCTTCCGAAGCGCTGTACCGCCGCGTGCGTCAGGGCAAGGATCTTTACCGCATCAACACCGTGGTGGATGTGAACAACCTGATTTCTCTGGAAACGGGATTTTCTCTCGGTTCCTACGACAGGGACAGGCTGGAAGGCACGCTTGTGCTGCGTCGCGGCCGTAACGGGGAGAGCTATCCGGGCATAGGCAAGGATGCCGTGGATCTGGAGAACATGCCTCTTCTTGCGGACGACGCGGGCGCGGTGGGCAGCCCCACCAGCGATTCCACGCGGGCCATGGTGCGCCCCGAAAGCCGCCGTATCCTTACCCTCATATATTCCTTTTCGCCAAGGGCCGAACTGGAAAGAGCGCTCGATCTGGCCCGCACGCTTTTTGTGGAGCTGACGGGTGCGGAGAATCTCGTCTGCGGCATTGTGGAGAAGCGTGCGTGAAAAAGCTTATGAATGATCGCCGGTTCTGGGTAGGAACCGGTTACTGCATCATGGCGGCGCTGGCCTGGGCCATCATCGGTCCTGTTTCCCGCGTGTGTTTCGCCGAAGGCATGGGGCCCACGTCCGTCGCGTTCTGGCGACTGGCCATTTCCGGCCTGTGCTTTCTTGTGCACGCGCTTTTGAGCGGAGGCCTTCATGCCCGCGGGCGCGACCTTGTAAGCATGCTGCTCTTCGGCGCCGTGAACGTGTCGCTGGTCATTCTCTCTCTGCAGATTTCCATTCAGAAAAGCGGCGGGGCGCTTGCCATCATTCTCATGTTCACGGCTCCGGCGTGGGTGGCCTTCTTCTCCCGGCTGATTTTCCATGAAGCCATCAACAAAGTGAAGGTGGCTGCGCTGGCGCTTGCCATGGTGGGAACCAGTCTGGTCTGCCTTTCGGGCGGCAGCCTCGGAGAGGAGATATCCTATATCGGCATAGGCTGCGGCCTGCTTTCCGGTTTTACCTATGCCTTCCAGTTCCTCTTTTTCACCTGGTACAAGGATCGTTATTCCACACAGGCGCTTTTCGCCCTCACCTTTCTCCCCGCCGCGCTGGTGCTGGCCTTCTTCGCGGAGTTCGGTCCCATGACGCTGCATGCGATGGGGGCTCTCTTCATTCTCAGCGTGGTGTCCACCTATATTTCCTATTTCTGGTACGGGCAGTCGCTGCGCTATCTTTCTCCTGTGCAGGCCGCCATTCTGGGCAATCTGGAACCGGTGGTGAGCACGCTTTTGTGCTGGTGCTTCTGGAACGAGAACTTTTCCTTCATCGGCTGGGTGGGCTGTGCGCTGGTCATCGGCTCCGTGCTGCTGCTTGCGCTGAAGAAGTAACGCTGTTTTCCGCTGCATGAAAAAAGACGCCTTTCCGAAGAAGGGCGTCTTTTTTCATACGCATGATGGAAGAGGGAATGTTCTGTGCCTGCGTTATCTTTCCGAAGTTCTTCGCTTATACGGCCGTCAGAAGATCACCGAGGAAGAGATAGGCGAAGGCGAAGTAGATGCATACCCCGAAAAGATCCATGATGGACGTGATGAGCGGGGAAGAGAGCGTGGCCGGGTCCGTGCCCATGCGACGGGCAACGAAGGGCAGACAGAGGCCGATGACGCCTCCGGCTGCGGTGCAGACGAACATGCTGAGCCCCACGGTGAGGATGACGTCGAAGCTGATGCCCTTGGAGAACCAGGCCAGAATCCCTTCCAGCACGGCTACGCTGAGCCCGAGGGCGCAGGCGACGGGCATTTCCCGCCGGAGCACGCGCCACAGATCGGACAGGCAGAGCGTTACGTCGCCCACGGCCATGGAGCGTATGACCAGCGTGGCGGACTGGCTGCCGGTATTGCCGCCCATGTCCACGATGGGTGCGATGAATGCGGCAAGCACGATGACGCGGGAGAGTATTTCCTCCTGCGCGGCGACGAAGGTGCTGGTGATGACGCCGAACACGGTAAGGAAGATGAGCCAGAACACGCGCACTCTGAACATGGCGGGCAGGGAGGACTTCAGAATGTCCAGATCGGTGTCGTCGGCCGTGGCCGTGCCGCCGAAGCGGGCGAGCTGGGAGGCGTCCTGTTCCTTTTCTATGTCCATGGCGTCGTCCACGGTGATGATGCCCATCATCTTGTTGTCGTCGTCCATGACGGGCAGGGCCAGCAGGTCGTAGCGGCGTATCATTTCCGTGGAGCGGGTGCGCGGCCATGAGGCGCGTACGGAAACGGGACGGCGGCGCATGATGCTTTCCACGGCGGCGTTGTCGTCCGCAAGCAGCAGTTCCCGGAGCGACACGGTGCCGAGCAGATGCTTTTCCCTGTCGAGCACATAAACGATATAGACGGTTTCGCTGCCGCGCGCCGCAGCCCGTACGGTTTTGAGCGCCGCCGCGACCCGCGTTTCGGGAAGAACGGAAATATATTCGGAAGTGGTGGCGGAGCCGGTGCTTTCTTCGGGGAAGGATGCCAGATGGAGCATGTCTTCCCGGATGCCCTGTTCCAGAGAGGGCAGAATGTTCCGCCGGGCCTGAGCATCGAGCAGACCGTAGAGGTCGGCGCGTTCGTCGGCGGGGAGATGCTTCAGCAGACGGGCGGCCTCCTCTTTGTTCATGTCGTGGAAAAGACCGGTCTGGAGTTCTTCGGAAAAATAGCTGAACAGGGAGGCGGCCGTTTCTCTATCCAGCCCTCTCAGCAGGGAAAGGACGGAGGCGCGGGGAAGGGTGGCGAGTTCTTCCGCCAGGTCGGAGGGATGCCCGGTTTCCGCCATGGTGGTGAAATCGAGGTGGCGGCGGTTCCGGGACAGTTCACGGACGCAGAGAGCGATATCCTTACGGGTCATGGCATGATTCCTCTTTTTGTGCGGTTGAAGGGGAGGATTCGGGGCGATGGGCCGAAGGGACGATGGTACTGTCGGGGTTTTCCATGGAATGCTCCTTGCAGATGGAAAGGGTGAGCCGCAGGAAACGCGGCATGACGATGCCGGAAGGAGGCCTGCGCTGTGCGTGCGTGAGAAATCGACGCAACGCACGGCGGAGCCGTAGCGGGCGCACGGGGGCCGGCCCTCCTGCCATGGTCGGAACAGGCGGAATTAAACGAGGGGAACGGCATCCGCCTCAGGGAAGCGGAGCGTTACGCACAGGGGAAGAGGGCTGTATTGCCGGAAGAGGCGGGAGGCAGGGACGGGGAATGCCGCCGCAGGTATTTTGCGGAGGAAAGGGCGCAACAAAGAGCAGCGCGCGGCACAGAGCGCGTGGGGATGCGGAACACGTGGAAAAGAGGGGAAAAACATGGAACCTCCTCGCCCGGCCTGCGGCCTGCGGGAGGATGCGCGCAAGGCCGTCAGTTCAGAGCGTCGAGAAAGGTGAAATGTTGACTGTGACTGTCGGCAGACATGGCGACTTCCTTGCAGATAAAGAGTGAATGACCCCCAATAGCCTGTAAAAGCTGAAGATGTCAAGCCCGGGCGTCGCCTGCGCGAATTCTGCACGAGGGGCGGAGCGCGGCCGATGCCTTGAATGGCGGAGTTTTCTGCCGGAAAAGCTGCCGGCGGAACCGGAGGCAGGGGCGGAGGGAAGAAATCGTCCCGTGGGGAAGTATTGCTGTACGGAGAAGGCGGGGAGACTTCGGCCCGCAGGCGATTCTGCCTTCAGCGTCGCCGGACAGGGGGGAGCCGTAAGTTTTTTCAGGGGGGGAAGGGAACACTGTCCCGGCGAAGCGGCGGGAACGGCCCGGAGGGGGCTGCATGGGGCCGGGGCGCGCGCTTTTGCGGTCGATAGGGAGCAGGGAAAACGTTGCCGCAGGGAATTAAAGCAGCAGGCCCGCGCTGTTCGGCGCGGGCCTGCAAAACGGCGACTGCTGTGTCTACGCCTTCTGCGCGCGGATCCAGGCCATGGCTTCGGGCAGGTTCAGCGTGCCTTCGTAAATGGCGCGGCCGGAAATGGCGCCCTGAAGGCTGGCGTTCACACTGAGGGGATAAAGGGCCTTGATGTCTTCAAGCGTGGCCACGCCGCCCGCGGCCACCACGGGTACGGGGCTTGTTTCGGCAAGGTGCGTGAGCATGGGCATGTTCACGCCGCTCTGCATACCGTCGCGTGCGATATCGGTGTAGATGATGAAGGCCGTGCCGTCGCCCACAAGGCGGGGCAGCACTTCATCCACCGTAACGCCCGCATCGGTCACCCAGCCGCGGGTTTTCAGCCTGCCGTCCACGGCGTCGAGGGAAACGCCTATTCTGCCGGGGAACAGGGAACAGAGGCGGGCGTATTCAGCGGGCTTTTCCAGCGCCATGGTTCCGATGATGAGGCGGGTCACGCCTGCGTCGAACCACATGCGCGCGGCGTCTTCGTCGCGGACGCCTCCGCCGAGTTCAATGGGAATGTCAAGCGCGGCACTGATGCGGGCCACAAGGTCGGCGTTGACGCTTTTGCCCTGGAAGGCGCCGTCGAGGTCGATGAGATGCAGCCATTCCGCGCCCTGCTTCTGCCAGTGCAGGGCGGCTTCCACCGGATCATCGTTGAAAACGGTGGACTCTTCGGCCTTGCCCTGTTTCAGGCGCACGGCCTTGCCGTTCTGCAGGTCTACTGCGGGAAAGATGATCATAGACCGAATTCCTCCAGAGCCTTGTCCATGCCTTCCGCCGCAAGTTCCTCAGCCGTGATCCAGCTGCCGCCTCTGCGGAAGAAGGAACCGATCTTGGTGATGTCGCTGGCAAGAGATTTCTGCTCTTCGGCAAAGTGGCTGCGCATCACCAGCGTGGCGGGATCGCGCGCATCGATGAGGTAGAAGTCTTCGTTGACGGAGGCGGCGGACATGACGCCGGCCTTGCCGCCCACGCGGGCCTGCATCTCGATGATGTGCGGAACGATGATCATGTCCGCGCCTGCGGCCCGGGCGCGCGTCGCCCAGGTGACGAGGGCGTTTCTGCGGCCGCGCGCGTCTCTGGCCATGTCGCCCGAAATGTCGGCATCACTCAGAAAGACGTAGGAACGGCCGCTTTTCTTCAGCTTGTCGCGGAAAAGATCGTCCAAGGCCGCCAGCGTCTGTTCGGAGATTTTCTTCTGGTCTTCGGGAATGAAGCCGGAAAGAAGTTCCGTGGTCTGCGTAGGCTGGGTGAAGGGCGCCACGGCGACGACAAGGTCGGGCATGATGAGGCGCTGCTGTTCGGGCCCCTTCTGGCAGCCGGCCAGCAGGCAGAGGCTGCACAGGGCAAGGAGGAAATGGCGGAAAAACATCAGTCGAGACTCCCCTTGGTGCTGGGCATACGGTCATGGCTGCGGCGCACAGCCTGCGCCAGCGCAAGGCCCAGTCCCTTGGCGGCGGATTCCAGAAGGTGATGGCCGTTTTTGCCGTACTGGAAAGAAATGTGAAGATTGCACTGGGCGGAGGAGGCGAAGGCCTTGTAGAATTCCCGCCATACGTCTTTTTCCTCGCCCGCCATGACGGGGGGCAGCAGTTCGTCGCCCCGGAACTCCAGCCACGGGCGGCCCGACAGGTCGATGGTCACGTCGGCCAGGGCTTCGTCCATGGGCACGCGCGCCCAGCCCACGCGGGCTATGCCTTTTCTGTTGCCGAGAGCATCACGCAGCGCTTTGCCCAGGCACAGGGCCACATCTTCCGTGGTGTGGTGCGCATCCACATGCATGTCGCCGGAAGAGGTGAGACGGAGGTCGAACCCGGCCCAGAACGCCGTGAGCGTGAGCATGTGGTCGAGCATCCCGAAGCCTGTGGAAACGGTGCAGTTGCCCGCTCCTTCGAGCAGAAGTTCCAGCCGTACCGAGGTTTCCCCCGTGGAGCGCGAAAGCTCTGCCGCGCGTTCAGAATAGTCCGCCATGTCAGGCCTCCTTTTTCCCTTCGCTTTTTTCCGAAGCGTCGCCGGAATCCTTCTTCTTGTACGCCATGGCCGAAACATAGATGCTCACCTCGTAGAGAAGCAGCATGGGCAGGGCCATGAGGCACTGGGAGAAGACGTCCGGCGGGGTGAGAATGGCGGCCACGATGAAGATGACCAGTATGGCGTAACGCCTTGTGCGGCGCATGAACTCGGGGGTGAGCAGGCCGAAGCGCGAAAGAAAATACGCGAACAGCGGCATTTCGAACACCAGTCCGAAGGCGATGAGGAGCTTGAGCGCAAAGCTGAGGTATTCCTCCACCGATATCATGGGCACGATGGTTTCCGTGGCGAAGCCCATGAAGAACTTGAAGGCGATGGGGAACACCAGGAAGAAGCAGAACGCCGCGCCCGCCAGGAAGAAGATGGAGGAGAAGAAGGCCAGCGGCAGTACCGCCCGCCGTTCCTCACGGTACAGGCCCGGCGCGATGAAGGCCCAGAGCTGATAGAAGCTGAAGGGACTCGTGCCGAACAGCGAGGCCACGAGGGCCACCTTCATATAGGTGAAGAAGGCTCCCTGCGGAGAGGTGTAGATGAGCTTGCTGCCCTCCGGCATACAGGCCTGAAGAGGGGCGGAAAGGAAGGCGTACAGCGGTTCGGATACGCCGTAGAACGCCACGAAGCCGAGAAGAACGATGATGACGATGCGGAAAAGCCGACGCCTGAGTTCGTTGAGATGCCCCATGATGCTCATGGGCACGTCGTCTTCCGCGCCTTCCTCCTCGTCCTCTTCGGGTTCTTCCTGCTTTTTTTCCGGAGCCTGGAAGGCTGCAAAGGCGGGCACCTCGGAGGCGGGCTTTTCTTCCCCGCTGTTTTCCACGGGAGTTTCCGGCTCTTTCTCAGGCTGCTCCCGACCGTCCTCTCCGGCATTTTCTCCGAAGAGATTCAGCGGCCCGTGGGGGCTGCCGTCGTCGAAAATATCGGCGGTGTCGGCGGGCGCGTCCCCTTCGTTTTTGTCGGCGTTTTCAGCGGGAGCATCTTCTCCCGGAGCCGCAGGGGCGGAACTTTCACCGGAATCGTCGCCTTTTCCGGTTTCATCCTTGGAAAATTCGTACCCCGTGGAGGCGGCCGAAGCTGCGGAAGCGTAATAGGAAGCCATATCCGGCTCAGCCTTGTTCACGGCGTCGTCGGAGGGCTCCCCTCCAGTCACAGGGGGATTGATGATGTCTTTGTTTTCCATGCCGTCCGCCCGCTCAGGCCTTGTTTTCCGTATCCGTCTCAGCATTTTTGACCTGTGCTGCGGCCTTTTCCGTTTCGGCTCCGGCGGCGGCCTTTCTGGCCTTTGCCTTCTCCGCTTCTTCCTCAAAGGCGATTTCCGTATTGAGGGTGCGCTGGAACTCCGTGGAAACACGGCGGAACTCGCCCATGGCGCGGCCAAGGGTATGGGCTATCTTGGGCAGGTTCTTGGGGCCGAGAACCAGAAGCGCCACAACCAGGATGACCAGCAATTCTGTACTGCCGATGCCGAACATCTATAAAAACTCCTCGCGAGGGTTATCTCTCCGTCAGCTCTGGACGGTAGCATATCGTTTGTGGGCCTTCAAGTGCATCCTTGTTCCGCATCACGCCGGGAGCGCTTTCTCCGGGCCGCCCTCAAAGTATATGCGCAGAACGCGTCCCTCCCCATCGAAGGCAACGCCTTCTTCTTCCAGCAGACGGCGCTGTCTTGCGGCGCTTTCTTCGGAAAGAGAAGGAAGGGAACCGTCCTTGCGTACGACTCTGTGCCAGGGCACGCCTTCCTCTGGGCAGACGTGCAGCGCCCACCCCACCTGGCGGGCCATGCGTCCGTTGCCCGCGAGAAACGCCACCTGCCCGTAGCTGATGACCTGCCCGGGCGGAACCGAACGGACGATGTCGTACACTCTTTCAAAAAAGTTCATGACGCTCTCCGTCAAAGGGAAAAGGGGCTTGGCCGGTTTTGGGGTACCGGAAAGGCGGCACGAAAAAGCCGCCGGAAGAGGGAAGGGGACGTTTTTGTTTTTCTGCCTCGCCGGCCGTTTTTCTTCTGCGCCAGAAGCCGGCGACGTGCCTTGGAGCGCGTTTTTGCGCCGTGTCAGAAAACATATTCCAGGATCAGGTCTTCGTCCCGTTCTTTTACCGTGCGGTAGCCGAGTCTGCGGTACAGCTTCAGCGCAGGGTTTTCCCTGTGCACGGAAAGAGAAGTTTTTGTGCAGCCCCGGGCCTTCAGCTCCCTGAGCATGCGCGTCATGAGGGCGCTTCCCCACCCTCTGCCCCGGAAGGGCGCATACAGGGCCACGGCAAGTTCCGGCGTTTCCTCATCCACATGTCCGAAGCCCTGCATGAGGCGCACCCATACTGCCCCGACCACCCTTCCTTCCGCCTCGGCGCAGAAACAGAGATCGCCTTTTCTGGCGCCGAACTCTTCGATATACGCATAAAGGGCGGGAAGACGGATGATGCTCCGGGGGGCTTTTTCTTCCCCTTCCTTCTGGAATACTGCTTCATGGAGAAAGTCTTCCAGAAGCGGGTATTCCTCTTCCTTCATGGGGCGGATGAGGCAATTCATGGCGTTTCCTGCAAGGGGATGAACAAGGCGTTTTCCGCAGGGAAAGGTTTCTCCGCAAGGCGCGAGGGCCGGGTACGGCCGAGGCGGGGAAGACAGGTTCCTTCCGTGTCTCCGGGGGCCCGGTCATGCTCTGCTGATGCGCCGGAAAGCCCGTCCGGGCGCTTCGCGGGCTTTCCGTGCCGCGGTGTCATGCTCGCGACCCTGCACGCGCCTTTCAGATACGAAAAGCCCCGGAGGCCTTAGGCCTTCGGGGCGGAGGTTCTTATTCCCACTCGATGGTGCCCACGGGCTTCGGCGTAAGGTCGAAGAGCACGCGGTTGACGCCGCTCACTTCCTTGGTGATGCGGTCGGTGATGTGCTGCAGCAGGGAGAAGGGCACGTCTTCCACGGTGGCGGTCATGGCGTCCACGGTGTTGACGGCACGGATGATCACCGGGTAGGCGAAGGTGCGTTTGCCGTCGGACACGCCCACGGACTTGAAGTTCGGCACCACGGTGAAGTACTGCCATACCTTGCCTTCCAGGCCGTTTTTGGCGAATTCCTCACGCAGAATGGCGTCGGATTCACGCACGGCTTCGAGGCGGTCGCGGGTGATGGCGCCGAGGCAGCGCACGCCGAGACCGGGGCCGGGGAAGGGCTGGCGGTACACCATGCCGTCGGGCAGGCCGAGGGCCTTGCCCACCACGCGCACTTCATCCTTGAACAGGAACTTCAGCGGTTCCACGAGGGAGAACTGCAGGTCTTCGGGCAGGCCGCCCACGTTGTGGTGGGCCTTGACGGTGCCGCTTTCCAGAATATCGGGATAGATGGTGCCCTGAGCCAGGAATTCGATGCCTTCCTGCTTGCGGGCTTCTTCTTCAAACACGCGGATGAATTCCGCGCCGATGATCTTGCGCTTCTGCTCCGGTTCGGAAACGCCTTCGAGCTTGTTCAGGAAGCGTTCCACGGCGTCCACATACACAAGGTTGGCCTTCATCTGATTGCGGAAGACTTCAACCACCTGTTCGGGTTCACCCTTGCGCAGGAGGCCGTGATTGACGTGCACGCAGACGAGCTGCCGGCCGACGGCCTTGATGAGCAGGGCGGCCACAACGGAGGAATCCACGCCGCCGGAAAGGGCGAGCAGCACCTTCTTGTCGCCGATCTGTTCGCGCAGAGCCTTCACCTGTTCTTCGATGAAGGCCTGGGCGAGAGCCTCGGTGTTGATGCGGGCCATGGATTCGGGGCGGACATTGCTGGACATGATGTTCTCCTCAAAAGGAAGGATTGAAGATTCTCTGGATTATTCCCATTCGATGGTGGACGGCGGCTTGGAGGAGATGTCGTACACCACGCGGTTGACGCCCTTCACTTCGTTGATGATGCGGCCGGAGATTCTGGCCAGAAGGTCGTCGGGCAGGCGCGCCCAGTCCGCGGTCATGGCGTCCACGCTTTCCACGATGCGCAGCGCGACCACATGCTCATAGGTGCGGCCGTCGCCCATGACGCCCACGGTCTTGAGCGGCAGAAGCACGGCAAAGCCCTGCCATACCTTGCGGTACCAGCCGGAGGAACGCAGTTCGTCCATGACGATGACGTCGGCCCTGCGCAGAATGTCCAGGCGTTCGCGGGTCACTTCGCCGATGATGCGGATGGCGAGTCCCGGGCCGGGGAAGGGATGACGCCACAGAATGGATTCGGGAATGCCGAGCTCCGCGCCCACGGCGCGCACTTCGTCCTTGAAGAGTTCGCGCAGGGGTTCGATGAGCTTCATGTTCATCTTTTCCGGCAGGCCGCCCACGTTGTGATGGCTTTTGATGACGGCGCTGGGGCCCTTGTAGGACACGGATTCGATGACGTCGGGGTACAGGGTGCCCTGGGCGAGGAACTTCACGTCGTGTCCGGCGTCCTTGATGGCCTGGGCTTCCTTGTCGAAAACATCGATGAAGGTGTGGCCGATGATCTTGCGCTTCTTTTCCGGGTCGTCCACGCCGGAAAGCAGATCGAGGAAGAGGTCGGCGGCCTGAACGTATTTGAGGTTCAGGTTGAAATGTTCGCGCAGGTAACCCACCACCTGTTCGCCCTCGTTCTGCCTGAGAACGCCGTTGTCCACGAAAATGCAGTGAAGCTGATGGCCGATGGCCTTGTGCAGCAGCACGGCCACCACGGTGGAATCCACGCCGCCGGAAAGGGCGCAGATGACATGGCTTTCGCCCACGGTTTCCCGCACTTCTCTGACCACGCGTTCCACAAAGGAGCTCATGGACCAGTCGGGAGCGATGTGCGCCACCTTGAAGAGGAAGTTGTGGATCATCAGGGCGCCTTCCTCGGAGTGATGCACTTCGGGGTGGAACTGCAGAGCGTAGATGCCGCGCTCTTCGCAGCTCATGGCGGCCACGTCCAGCGTGGCGGTGCGGCCGGTGACGATGAATCCGGGCGGAGGCGTCTGCACCTTGTCGCCGTGGGACATCCACACGCGGGAGCTTTTGCCCCCGGCAAAGCCGGTCATGCCGTCCCACAGGGGGCAGTCGGCAACTTTTTCCAGGTCGGCCGGGCCGTATTCCCGGGTTTCCGACTGGGCGAGTTCTCCGCCGAGTTCATGGGCGAGAAGCTGCATACCGTAGCAGATGCCGAGCACGGGCACGCCGAGTTCGAGAATGCCTCTGTCGAGGCGGGGGGCGTCTTTTTCCCCCACGCTGGCCGGACCGCCGGAAAGAATGACGGCGTCGGGATGCATGGCGGCCACTTCGGCGGCGGAGATCACGCAGGGATGAATTTCGGAATAGACTCCGGCTTCACGCACACGCCGGGCGATGAGCTGCGTGACCTGGGAACCGAAGTCGAGAATGATGACTTTGGACATGAGTGTTCCGGAAAGTAAGGCCCTGCCCGCCTGTGCAGGCTGGGCAGGGCCGTTCGGTTAGTTTTCGACCTTGTAGTTGGGGGCTTCCTTGGTGATGATGACGTCGTGCACGTGGCTTTCGCGCAGGCCGGAGGCGGAAATTTCCACCATGTGGGCCTTTTCGTACAGTTCATCAAGCGTGGCGGCGCCGAGGTAGCCCATGCCGGAACGCAGGCCGCCCACAAGCTGGAAGACGGTGTCGGCCACGGGGCCGCGGGCGGGCACGCGGCCCACGATGCCCTCGGGCACCAGCTTCTTGGTGGGGTTCTGGAAGTAGCGGTCCGCGCTGCCGGAACGCATGGCGTCGATGGAACCCATGCCGCGGTAGGTCTTGTAGGCGCGGCCCTGGTAGAGAATGGTTTCGCCCGGGCTTTCGTCGGTACCGGCAAGCATGCTGCCGATCATGACGGAATGGGCGCCGCAGGCGAGAGCCTTCACGATGTCGCCGGAGAACTTGAGACCGCCGTCGGCAATGCAGCAGCGGTCGGCTTCACGGGCGGCACGGCTGCCTTCCATGACGGCCGTGACCTGGGGCACGCCCACGCCGGCCACCACGCGGGTGGTGCAGATGGAGCCGGGTCCGATGCCCACCTTCACGGTGTCGGCGCCGGCCTTGATGAGGGCCTTGGCGCCTTCATAGGTGGCGATGTTGCCCGCGATGAGCTGGCAGTTCGGGAAGGTGGAACGCAGCATTTCCACGCTGCGCAGCACGTTGGCGGAATGGCCGTGAGCGCAGTCGAGCACCAGAACGTCCACACCGGCGGCGAGCAGTTCGGAGGCGCGGTATTCGCAGTCCTTGCTGATGCTCACGGCGGCGCCCACGCGCAGACGGCCCTTGTCGTCCTTGCTGGCGTAGGGGTACTGCTGCACCTTGTCGATGTCCTTCATGGTGATGAGGCCGCGCAGCTGGCGGTTTTCATCCACCACGAGGAGCTTTTCGATGCGGTGGGCGTGCAGGTGATGCTTGGCTTCCTCGAGGGTGGTGCCCACGGGCACGGTAACGAGGTTTTCGCGGGTCATCACTTCACAGACGAGGGTGGTCTGCGGCTCGGTGACGAAGCGCACGTCGCGGTTGGTCAGAATGCCCACAAGTGCGCTGTTCTTTACCACGGGCAGGCCGGAAACGCGGAAGTCGGACATGAGATCCAGGGCGTGCTGCACCGTGTCGTCGGGAGCCACGGTGACGGGGTCGAGGATCATGCCGCTTTCGGACTTCTTGACCTTTTCCACTTCAAGGCGCTGACGGGCGACGTCCATATTCTTATGGATGATGCCGATGCCGCCCTGACGGGCCATGGAGATGGCCATTTCCGCTTCCGTCACGGTATCCATGGCGGCGGAGATGAAGGGTACGCCCAGTTTGATGCTGGGAGTCAGCCATGCCGACACGTCGACCATGTCCGGGGTGACTTCCGAATACTCGGGAACCAGAAGGACATCGTCGAATGTCAATGCCTTGCCAAGCACAGTGGCCATATTTTCCTCCAGGGTTGGATTAAATTCGGAAAAAGATAGGTCAGAATATCTATGAGACCTGCCACTGTCAACCTTGGCCGCCGCCCCTTCCCCGAAAGCGGGCGCGGGGAGGGGCGTTCCCGGCCTGGCGTTTTCCGGCGTTTTTTTGTCGATGCCGGAGCGTCTCTTCCCGGTGATGCCGGGGAAGGTGGCGAAAAAAAAGCCGGGAAAGATTCCCGGCCGGTATAGTTCGGAGCGCCTCAGGTTCAGCAGCGCAGATTGGAGCTCCTGTCGGCGTTTCTGGAAATGGCCTCCTCCGCAGGATCGCATTCGCTTCCGGCGGATTCTTCGGCCGGGGCGCAGCGCAGGTTGGAGTTCTTGCCGGCATTGCGGGAAATGGCTTCTTCCGCGGCGTCGCACTCGGTGTTCACGGCAAATTCTTCCGCAGGAGCGTCTTTTTCTCCGGCGGAGCCGCCGCAGCGGAGATTGGACGCCTTGCCCGCGTTTCTGGAGATGGTTTCTTCCGCCGCGTCGCACTCGCTTTCATCGTCGGGGGCGTTTTCCACAGGCGCGCAGCGCAGGTTGGAACTTTTGCCCGCATTGCGGGAGATGGCCTCTTCCGCGGCATCGCATTCATGGCCGGCGTCGGCGCCGTCCATGGCTTTGCGGAGGCGTTCCTCATCTTCATGGGAAAGGGAGGTCTGTATGATGGTGCCGCCCGTGCCTTCCAGTTCCTTCAGGGCCTTGTCCATGGTGATGCTGCGGAAAAGCACGAAGAGCATGGAACCGCCGGGTCTGAGGTTCCGGCCCAGGTCCTTCATGAAGGCATCGTCGATACCCACGTCGGCCAGCGCCCCGGAAACGGCGCCCGCTCCCGCGCCTACGGCTGCGCCGAGCAGAGGATTCATGAACAGAAGGCCGACGAGAAGGCCCCAGAAGCCGCCGGAAAGCGCACCCGCGCCGGTGAGATTGTGGAGCTGGAGCAGCTTGATCCTGCCGTTTTCCTTGCGGATGGCGATGACCGCATCTTCCAGGTCGACAAGATATTCCTTCTGCATTTTAAGAAGGCGCAGACGCACTTCTTCTGCCTGAAACTCATTGGGGTAGGCAACAACAACGAGAGTACTCATGGAACCTCCTTTTTTCTTTTCTATAGCAGGAGCGATGAAAAAAATCCATGAGTTTTGTGAAAGAAAAGCCTGGAAGGTACAAGTTTATTTTTCAACAAGCGCATGGCCTGTGGCGTTTACGCGGCTCTCATACGAAGGAGTATCATGGGAAAATATCATACATGCAGGCAAAGGTGCAGTATGGGGAAGGGAAGGCCCAGACCGTCCTTTTCCTCTCTTCCCGCAACGGTGAATCCCATGTGCCGGTAGAAGGAAAGCGCCTCCGGGTTCTGTTCGTTCACGTCCACGAACCGGGCTCCGAGCCTGACGGCGAGGCGCAGAAGCGCGCCGCCTGCGCCTCGGCCCCGGAAGGCCGCGTCTACGAAGAGCATGTCCACATTCCGGCCGTCCATGCCCATGAACGCGACGGCCCTGCCCTCTTCCCGGGCGACGAAGAGCTCGGGAACCTCCCGGAGAGCGTCCATCACCAGAGGGCGCAGCATGTCGATGTCCTGAGGGGAAAGAAAGTGGTGCGTGGCGCGAACCGAGGATTCCCAGACAGGAAGAAGTTCTTCAAGAAGCGCTTTTGAGCGAAGTTTCACGTTTTCCATGTTCATGATTGTTCCCGTACCGGCCGCCTTGCGGCAGAAGAGGCCCGGTGATTTTCTCCCGGAAGAGAGAAAGAGCCGCCGCTGTCGGCAGGACGGCGGCGCATGATGCGGATTTTTACGCAAGGGGGCAGGAGGTGCCTTTCCCGGATGAACCGGGGCGCGCCATGGCGTATATACGACGCGGCCGGACCCGCATCGGCAGGCCCGGCCGGAAAGAGAGGCTCGGCGCTATTTTTTTTCCTTCTTGGCGTGGGCGGAGCGCAGATGCAGGCGCATGGGCGCGTGCCGTATGCCGAAGATGCGGCGAAGGGAACGCTCCAGATAGCGGGCGTAGGAATCGGCCACGCGGTCGGCGTCGTTCACGAAGCAGACGAAGGTGGGCGGTTCGCTTTCCGCCTGGGTGAGGTAGAAGAACTTGGGCCGCACGCGGCGCACCACGGGAGCCTGATGCCGCGTCAGGGTTTCTTCCATGGCACGGTTGAGCAGACCGGTGGAAACGCGGGTACCGCATTCGGCATAGATGCGCTCCGCAAGGGGAATGAGCCTGTTGAGGCCTTCGCCCGTGCGCGCGGAGGTGGGAACCAGCGGCACATGGCAGCAGAAGCTCAGTTCTTCCTGAAGATTCTTCATGAGTTCGGTGCGCGCTTTGACGGGGATGAGGTCCATCTTGTTCACGATGATGAGGAAGGGCGTCTTGCGTTCGTCGAGAAGTTCGATGAGGCGCTTGTCCTGCGTGGTGAGTCCTTCCGTGGCGTCGAGCAGAAGAAAGGTCACGTCGGCCTTGGTGGTGCTCTTTAGGGAGGAGTTCACGGAAAAGCGTTCCACCGTGTCGGTGATGCGCGAACGGCGGCGAACGCCGGCGGTATCTACGAAGGTGTAGGTTTTGCCGTTCTTTTCCACCGTTACGTCCACGCTGTCGCGCGTGGTGCCCGCCTGATCGCTCACGATCATGCGGTCTTCTCCGATGAAGGCGTTGGTCATGGACGACTTGCCCGCGTTGGGGCGGCCCAGCAGGCACAGCCGGAGGTGATCGGTAACCTTGCGGCGGCGTACCCCGGGTCTGTCGCGGTCTTCTTCCAGGTCTTCCTTTTCTTCGCTTTCTTCCTCGTCGTCGAAATCGTCGTCTTCGGGGAGAAGATCGCGGATTTCTTCTTCAAGGGCGCGCAGGTTGTGCCCGTGTTCGGCGGAGCAGGCGATGAGGGGAAAGCCCAGACCGTGGAATTCCGCAAGCAGCAGTTCTTCCTTTTCCGCGCCGTCCACCTTGTTCACCACCAGCAGTATGGGCTTGTCGCATTTGCGCAGGTATGCGGCGAGGTGCTCGTCGAAGGGCATGAGACCGTCCTTTCCGTCCACCACCATGCAGATGACGTCGGCTTCCTTCAGGGCGGCTTCGGCCTGGCGCAGAATATCGGCTTCGAAACCGCGTATGCCCGCGGGGCCTTCGGCCACGGCCTGATGATGATCGAGCGTGATGCCGCCCGTGTCGACGATGGCGAAATCGCGGCCGTAGCGCGAACGCACCACGCCTTCCATACGGTCGCGCGTGACGCCGGGGCGGTCATGCGTGATGGCGCGGTTGCTGCGGATAAGGCGGTTGAACAGGGTGGACTTGCCCACATTGGGGCGTCCCAGCAGAACGACTTTGGGCATCATGGGCGGGCACCTCGTTATGTTTTGGTTTGGATCGTTGTTTTCCGGCGGGCCGGAAGCGCTGACGGCCTGCACCCTGCGCAGGCTCTTTTCAGGAACGTCTGCCGCACGCAGAAGGAGCGTTTCGGGAGGACTCAGGCAGGCGCAACATGCTCCCCGTCGGAAAGAACGGAGGCAATCTTTTACGCCCAAGGGCGGCTTCTGTCCAACCTTTTTCAGGATACCCCCCTCGGCGGGAGAAGATCAAGATGGGCTGATATGCTATATAACCTATTGAAATATAATAAAAAATAAAAAAATCCTTGCAATATTTCCTCAATTCGTCTATAAAAACGTTTTTTCCGTTCCAGAAAGACATATCTCTATCACGGAGTCCCGCCATGACCCGCAAAGACCGTACGGAAGGAATTTACAGCCGCCGCGAAGTGCTCGACGAGAGCGAACGCCGCCAGTATAACCTTATCCAGCTCAAGGACCTGCTTTCCTACGCCTACCGCTATTCGGAAGACGTGAAGAAGCGTTTCGACCGTGCCCAGTTCAACGTCGAGAAGTTCAAGACGCTTTCCGACCTCAAGCATATTCCCATCCTTAAGAAGAAGGAACTCATCTTCCTGCAGACCATGGGCCCGCGTCTCGGCGGTCTGCTCACCAAGGATATCGGCGAACTGCGCCGCGTCTTCCTTTCCCCCGGTCCCATTTTCGACCCGGAAGACCGCAACGACGATTACTGGGGCTACACCGAAGCCTTCTATTCCGTGGGCTTCCGTCCCGGCGACGCCGTGCAGGTGACCTTCAACTATCATCTCGCGCCTGCGGGCCTGATGTTTGAAGAGCCTCTGCGCAACCTGGGCTGCGCCTCCATTCCCGCCGGTCCCACCGACGCGGCCACGCAGCTCGACATCATGCAGAAGCTGCGCGTTTCCGGTTATGTGGGTACGCCGAGCTTCCTCATGCATCTTGCCCAGCGCGCCGAGGAAAAGGGGCTCAACCTGCGCAAGGACCTCTTCCTGGAAGTGGCCTTCGTGACCGGCGAGCGCCTTTCCGAGAAGATCCGCAGCCAGATGGAAAAGAAGTACGACATCATCATGCGCCAGGGCTACGGCACCGCCGACGTGGGCTGCATAGGCTACGAGTGCTTCCAGAAGAACGGCCTGCACATCTCCAACCGCTGCTACGTGGAAATCTGCCATCCCGATACCGGTATTCCGCTCAAGGACGGTGAAGTGGGCGAAGTGGTGGTCACGGCCTTCAACAAGACCTATCCGCTCATCCGTCTTGCCACGGGCGACCTTTCCTACATTGACCGTACGCCCTGCTCCTGCGGCCGTACCAGCCCCCGCCTCGGCAGCATCGTGGGGCGTGTGGACACCACCGCCCGCATCAAGGGCATGTTCGTCTACCCCCATCAGGTGGAACAGGTCATGGCCCGCTTCGAGGAAATCAAGCGCTGGCAGATCGAGGTCACCAACCCCGGCGGTGTGGACGAAATGGTGCTGTATGTGGAAGCGAGCAACTTCAAGCGCAAGGAAGAGCTCCAGCATCTGTTCCGCGAACGCATCAAGCTGCGCCCGGAACTGCGCATTCTTGCTCCGGGCAGCCTGCCTCCTCAGATCAAGCCCATCGAAGACAAGCGCGTCTGGGACTAACGAACATTCCCTGCGGTGCGCCTTGCGCGCACCGCAGGACCGGCCTTTCTCAAGCCGCCTCCGGGCGGCTTTTTTGTTTCCGCCGGACCGTTTTATATTTTTTTTCTGCCGGGAAGGGAGGAAGGAACCGGGAGTCGGCGTCGGAACCTGTGCCTGTGAAGCAGGTTTCCCCGCAGGGCCGTTCCGTTTGCGGGGCATGGGAAGAAACTGCCGGAGAAGGGGCGTCATCCTGTATCCCCGTCTTGACAAAACACAGAAATTTTTTAAAAATGTCGACATTCGACATTCTTCTTGTGCCGTTTTTCTCTAAACGGCCGGAAGGCCGGAATGTTCTTCGTCGGAGCGCCGCATACTGCGGCCGTGTTCCGGGAATGTTCCGAAGGCTGGAGTTTTCCTCATGCCGCCCGGAAGCGGGCGATGTTTGAAACATAAGGAGGCTGGGGCAGCAGACAGAACAGGCGGCAGAGACGTCCGCGTATGATGGCTGCAGAGGCGGAAGCGCTCTTCGGATCAGGCGGGACGCGCGAAGAGTACAACGTATTTTTCCTTGAGAGTTGCTATGTCAAAGCGTTTAGGTCTTCCCGCCCAGATGGGCATCGGCATGTTACTCGGCGTCATCGTCGGCGCCATGGCTCCTTCCATCAGCATCGACGCGAGCTGGTTCAAACCTCTCGGCGATCTGTTCATCACCCTGGTCCGCATGGTGGTGGTTCCGCTTGTGTTCACCACCCTTGTGGCGGGCGCGGCGAGCGTGTGCGACGTGAAGGAACTCGGACGCGTGGCCTCCAAGACGCTGATCTACTACCTGCTCACCACCACCGTGGCCGTGGTCATCGGCCTCATTCTCGCCAATATCATCCGTCCCGGACTCGGGCTTACGCTTTCCATGGAAAATCTTGCGGTGAAGGACGTTTCCGCTCCTCCGCTCATCAAGGTGCTCATGGACATCGTGCCCCTGAATCCCATCGACGCCCTGGCCAAGGGCAACATGCTCCAGGTCATCTTCTTCGCCATCCTGTTCGGCTTCGCGCTCAGTATGCTGGGTGAGAAGGGCCGTCCCGCCTTCGTGTTCTTCGACTCCTGCGCCGAAGTCATGATCAAGGTGACGGGCATCGTCATGCACTACGCCCCCATCGGCGTGTTCGGCCTCATGGCCTTCACCGTGGCCAACCACGGTCTCTCCGTGCTGCTGCCCCTCATCAAGCTGGTGGCGGTCATGTATCTGGCCTGCCTCATTCAGGTGCTCGCGGTGTATCTGCCCTGCGCCCGCGTGGCCGGGCTTACGCCTTCCACCTTCCTGAAGGGACTGACCGAACCTCTCATCATTTCCTTCTCCACCTGCTCCAGCGCGGCGGCTCTTTCCTCCAACCTGCTTTCCGTGCAGAAGCTCGGCGCCTCCAAGTCCGTGTCCAGCTTCTCCATCCCCCTCGGCAACACCATCAATATGGACGGCGCGGCCATCTACATGGGCGTGGCGGCCATTTTCGCGGCGGAAGTGTACGGTATTCCCATGCCTCTGGATAAGCAGCTCACCGTCATTCTGCTGGCGGTGCTCGCCTCCATCGGCTCCATGGGCGTGCCCGGCGCGGCCCTCATCATGATCACCATGGTCTTCACGCAGGTAGGCATTCCGCTGGAAGCCATCGCCCTCATCGCCGGCGTGGACCGTATCATGGACATGGCCCGCACCACCATCAACGTTCTCGGCGACGCCACCGGCGCCCTTCTGGTTTCCAAGCTGGAAAACAACGGCGAATGCAGGGAATAACCGTGGTTCAACGCTTTTTCGATCATCTGCCCGAGCCCCGCACCATAGGTATCGTGGGGGGGCTCGGCCCCTATGCGGGGTATGACCTCGTGCGAAAGATCTTCCGCTGGACGAAGGCCGGCACGGATCAGGAGCACCTGCCCATCATGCTGCATTCCTTCCCCGGCTGGATCCCGGAGAGGCCCGCCTTCCTGCTGGGTGAAACCAGGGAGAATCCGGGAGAGGACATCGGCGGCATCATGGCGCAGCTTGCCGAAAACGGCGCGAGGGTCATAGGTATGCCGTGCAATACGGCGCACAGCCCCCGCATTCTGAACACCGCGCTGGAGCGCCTGCAGGCTACCGGCCTTGACGTGACCTTCGTGTCCATCATCGAAAGCGCGGTGAAGCATGTGAGCGCTCTCTGCCCCGGTTCCGGGCGCATAGGGCTCATGGGCACGGTGGCCACGCTCCGTACCCGTCTGTATCAGGATGCGCTGGAAAAGGCGGGTCTTGAGCCCGTACTTCCCGATGAAGAGGAATGCGCCATGGTGCAGCGCGCCATCAGCGATCCCGCCTTCGGCATCAAGGCCTTTTCCGACCCGGTGACTCCCCGTGCGCGGCAGATACTGCTTGACGCCGCGCGCCGTCTGGTGGAGGTAAGGCATGTGGATGCCGTACTCCTTGGCTGCACGGAAATTCCGGTAGCGGTCACCGAGTCCGTTCTGTACGATACTCCCGTCGTGGACGCCACAAGCGTGCTCGCGCAGGAACTGATCCGGGCCAGTTGCCCGGAACGACTTAAGCAGGTTGCGGATTTTTAGAACGAACGGCACCTCAGGCTGCTTTTCCCGGGGCTTTCCCGTGCGGGGATTCCCGCCGGGGCCCGCAGATTCGCCCCCTGAGTCCCGCTTTCACCCTGAAGAGAAGGAAACACCATGAATCTCGCCAAGTTCCCCCGTCGCGGCTATGTCAAGGAAGTCACCCCCATCGAGTATCTTCCCAACTTTTCCAAGGCTCTGGGCAACAAGGTCAACGTGTACATCAAGCGCGACGACCTGCTCCCCGGCTGCGCCGGCGGCAACAAGACCCGCAAGCTCGACTTCAGCATCGCCGACGCCATCGCTCAGGGCGCCGATACCCTCATCACCTGCGGCGCGGTGCAGTCCAACCACTGCCGCCTGACCCTCGCCTGGGCCGTGCATGAAGGCCTCGACTGCCATCTGGTGCTGGAAGAACGCGTGAAGGACAGCTACAACCCCGAAGCTTCCGGCAACAACTTCCTGTATCAGCTTCTGGGCGTGAAGAGCATCACCGTGGTGCCCGGCGGCTCTCCCATGATGGAAGAAATGGAAAAGGTGGCGGAAAAGCTGCGTGCGGAAGGCAGAAAGCCCTACATCATCCCCGGCGGCGCTTCCAACCCCATCGGCGCTCTGGGCTATGTTTCCTGCGCGCAGGAAATCATGCAGCAGATGTTCTCCATGGGCATCAACTTCGACCATGTGATCGTGCCCAGCGGCAGCGCCGGCACCCATGCCGGCATGATCGCCGGCTTCTACGGCAACAACATGGACATCCCCATGTCCGGTATCGACGTGAGCCGTCCCGGCAACGTGCAGCAGGCTCTCGTGCACAAGCTGGCCCAGGCCACCCTCGATTACATCGGCGCCGGCGTGCAGCTTCCTGAAGAAAAGGTCGTGTGCTACGGCGACTACTATCAGCCCGGCTACTCCATCCCCAACGACGGCATGATCGAAGCCGTGAAGATGCTTGCCCGTACCGAAGCCATCCTGCTCGACCCCGTGTACAGCGGCAAGGCCATGGCCGGCATGATCGACCTCATCCGCAAGGATCACTTCCCCAAGGGCGCCAACGTGCTCTTCCTGCACACCGGCGGCTCTCCCGCTCTGTACGCCTACCTGCCCACCTTCCGTAAGTAGGATCTGAGCGTTCAGGCATCAACAACCCCTCCCCCGCCTCCGGTTGTCGGCAACGGCTTCCGGGGGCGGGCTTTTTTATGGGCCGCGTTCTTCCGGGAGAATGGGCCGCGCGGCGGGATGCCCGGGGGCAGAGTATTTTTCGTGGAAAAAAGAGAAACGCGGTGTTTTTCCCATGCCGGAAGCCGGAAAAGGGCGCTTGGGAGCATTTTTCCCGGAAGTCGGCGGAATTTTTCGCCGCCCGGGCGGAAGTAGCTGTTGAAAGACGAGGCATTTCAAGTGTAAGTTGTTACGACAGGGTTTACATGCCTCTGTCGGTTTCCGCCCCCGGAGCGGCGTTCACCAGGAAAACACCCCTTCCCGCCATGCAGTTCAAAAAAGAAACCTACAGTATCCAGGCTGCCGCATACATACGCGGTCTCATCCGTTCCGGCGCGCTCAAACCCGGCCAGCCCGTGCGCGAAGCCCAGATATCGGAAGAGCTCAACATCAGCCGCGCTCCCATCCGTGAGGCGCTGCTCATGCTGGCGCATCAGGGGCTTATCTGTTCCGAACCGCAGAAGGGCAAATATGTGCGTTCCATGAGCGCCAAGGAAATTTACGACAGCTATGTGGTTGCCGGTATTCTGGAAGGCGCTGCCGTGGCGCAGTCACTCCACCGCTGGACGGCGAAGGAGGAGGCGGCCTTTGCTGAGGTGGTGCGTCGCCTGGATGAACAGGTGAATTACGCCGTGCATCTCGACACGCTCACCGAAATAGACGAGGCGTTCCACATGACGCTGCTTTCCGCCTGCACCAACGAGCGCCTTATCGAGCTGGCGCGCACGTCCTGCTCATCTTTGGCGAAGTTTCTGTACTATACCTACTGGCGCACCCTGTTCACGCCCAAGGAATTCTATGACCGCCATCATCTCATTGCCGAAGCCGTGCGCGAGAGGGATCTTGTGCATATAGAAACGGTGCTGCGCGGGCACTATGAGGAAGTGGGCCTGCGCCTTTCCGAACTGGTGCACGACGACATGCCCGATGGGGAAGAGAAGGCGGGAAGAGGAGCGAAGCTCCGCCGTGCGCCCCTTTCCTTTCCGGCGTAGGGATGTTCCGCCGCAAAAGCCCTGCGCTGAGCAGAGGCAGGTTCCGCCATGAAGAAAAAAGCCCGTGTCGAACGGGCTTTTTCCGTATCGGGAATCATCGCCGGAACGGGCGCGCGTTTTTTCCGGTGTTTCAGTTGGAAATCCATACTTCGCCGATGATGAGGCAGTCGCCCTTATCGTCCGGCATCCAGTACAGGGCCTGAAGGCCGTGATGGAGCACGCCCTTGCGCTCATAGCTTTTGATGAAACAGGAAACCCAGTATCCCGGACCTTCCAGAATACGGATGCCTTCCCTGTCGAGAAAGACGTCATGCTGGAGCTGGAACTCCGAACGCAGGCGTTTGCGCAGGGAGGAAATTTTTTCCCTGTTGCCCCGGGGGAATTTTTTTCTGTCGTACAGTTTGAGGATGTCGTCGGTTTTTCCGAGGCGTCTTTCCATCCATAGCAGGGTCTTGCAGCGCACCGTTTCCTCGGCGGAAAGCAGCGCCCGGGTATCCGGCGCAGGCGTTGCGGAGAGGGGAGGGCAGACATTCTGTTCCGAAGTCTTCCCGGGAGGAGGGCAGACATCGGCGGGCGATTCCGCGCTGTGGAACACGGTTGTTCCGCCCGGCAGGGAGGGAAGGAGGCCTTGCGCGGCCGTGCCTTCCGGCGGAGTTTCAAAGGGGGCTCCCTGCAGATGTTCCGCAATGATGACGGGCGTGCCCGGAATGAGCAGGGGCACGAGATCCTCGATTTCGTACATGTCTATGGCCATGCAGCCCCGGGTGGTGAGTCCTTCGATGGGCTGGCCCTTGCTGTGCAGCCATATGCCGCCGCCGGTTTTGCCTCGCAGCCGGTCGGCGGGATTGGGATAGTTGAGGTTGAAGGCGTGAGGCCCGTATTCCATGAAGTCGAGCTTCTGCTCTATCTTGTGTGTGACGAAATATACCCCTTCCGGCGTACGCAGGTCCCCTTCCTTCTGCTTGTCGCCCTCTCTGCGGCCGTGAATGCAGTCGAATGTCCGCGTCACGACGGGGTCGGCCTTTCTTCTTTCCACCTGAAAGAGCAGCTTGCGGCTTTTGTCGGCGGCAAGGAAATACTCCGGCGTATGGGAGGAGAGGCCCGTCGTCCATTCGGCAGAGGCCGGGGCGGGAAAAAGCAGGCAGATGAGAAGCGCGTAGAGGAACCTGGGCAAGCGGAGTCTCCTTGAGGTGTTGGAGCCTTTTCGTGACTTGGGGGAAGGCACGTGTATTTTAAGGAAAATCCTCGGCGTTGACAATGCCGCATACGAAGAGCGCCGCCCCGGCGGTACCGGAAGCGGCGCTCTTCGTATGCCCGGAGGCGTTTATTTTTCCGCGAGGACGCGGTCGACGATTTCGGACTCGTAGCGGGTGTAGTGCCCGATGTCGAAAATGGCGTCGAGTTCGGCGGGGGTGAGGTGGGCTTTGATTTCCTCATCGGCGCGGATGAGATCGGGGAAGGACTTGCGTGTCTCCCAGCTTTCCATGGCGCGCTTCTGCACCACCACATAGGCCTGCTGGCGGGGCATGTCCTTTTCGATGAGGGCGGTGAGCACTCTCTGGGAGAAGAAGAGACCGTAGCTGCCCCAGAGATTGCGTTCCACGTTTTCGGGCAGGATGCGCAGCCCTTCCAGCAGACGGTTCAGGCGGTGCAGCACATAGTCCATGAGAATGGTGGAATCGGGGGTGATGATGCGTTCCACCGAGGAATGGCTGATGTCGCGCTCATGCCACAGCGCCTGGTTTTCCAGGGCCGCGAAGGCGTTGGAACGGATGACGCGGGCAAGGCCGCACATGTTTTCCGCGGAAATGGGGTTGCGCTTGTGGGGCATGGCGGAAGAACCCTTCTGCCCCTTGGCGAAGCCTTCCTCCACCTCGTGCACTTCCGTGCGCTGAAGATGACGCAGTTCCACGCAGATGCGTTCCACCGTGCCTGCGGCGATGGCCAGGGAGGTGAAGTAGTGGGCGTAGCGGTCGCGCTGCACGATCTGGGTGGAGATGATGTCGGCCTTCAGGCCGAGGAGTTCGCAGGCGCGAGCCTCCACGGCGGGGGTGATGACGGTATAGGTGCCCATGGCGCCGGAGAGCTTGCCTGTGCGGATGTCTTCCACGGCGTCGGCGAAGCGCTTCTTGTCGCGCAGAAATTCGGCGTAGAATCCCGCGAACTTGAAGCCGTAGGTCACGGGCTCTCCGTGAATGCCGTGGGAACGGCCCATGCAGACGAGGCCCTGATGGGCGCGGACGAACTTCTTCAGCGTGTCGAGCACGAGATCGAAGTCGGCGAGGATCATGTTGCCCGCCTCCACCATCTGCAGGGCCATGGCGGTATCCACCATGTCGGAGGAGGTGCAGCCGAGGTGGATGAAACGCGCGGAGGGGCCGATCTTCTGTTCCAGATAGGTGAGGAAGGCGATGACGTCGTGGCGGGTGACGGATTCGATTTCAAGGATTTTGTCCACATCGAAATCCACATCCTGCATGATGTTCTTCAGATCTTCGTCGGGAATGACGCCCTGTTCGTTCCAGGCGCGGCATACGGCCTGTTCCACCTTGAACCAGTAGCGGTAGCGGTTTTCCAGAGTCCAGAGACCGGCCATTTCCGGCCGGGAGTAACGCTCTATCATGGTGGCCTCTATTTCGTACCGGCGGAGGTGTCCGCGCTTTTCGCGGGGGCCGGGCTTTCGGCTTTGGGGGTGGAGGGAGCGCTTTCTTCCGGCTTCTTGTCGGAAACGGAGGGAACGCCCTTGCTTTTGTCGAAAAGATTGCTGGTACCGTGCCCGTAGGAGGAGGCGAACCAGCCGCCTCCTTTGAGAATGAAGGAAGTGTTGGAAATCACTCGATGGCAGCTCTGCCCGCAGTCGGGGCAGGGCTGCGTTTCGGCGTCGTCGCCGGAATGCAGCCATTCTTCAAAGGTCTTGCGGCATTGGGGGCAGGCGTATTCGTAGATAGGCATGGGAAAGAAAGGGTTGGGACAAAAAAAGAAACGGCGTGTCCGCACGAGCAGCCGACACGCCTAAAACCTACTGCAACCGGAAGGCCGCAGAACCGAGCAGCCAGGCTTACTTCTTGGCGGCAGCGGCCTTGGCTTCGTGGATGCGTTCCTTGATGCGCTGGGCGCGACGATGGCGACGGCGATCAAGTTCCTTGGCGCGTTCAATCTTCTTATGGGCCATGAGATTGCTCCTTAAAAGAAATGTATCCAGAAGATATAAACTCTCCGGCGGGCGCTGTCCAGCGAAAGAAGGGCGTCCGCCGCGGGAGGGCGTTTTTTTCCTGCGCTTTTTCTTTGGCAGAGATCGGGGCCGGCGTCCGGTCCGTGGCTTCGGGCTTGTCAGCAGGGGCGCCCATGCGTATGCTTTTGCGCTGTAATCTGTGTTATGAGGTGCGTATGAGCGAAGTCGTCACGGAAGGCACGCTGTCCGCTCTGCTGGGGATAGAAGTCGAAGGTTTCGGGGCGGACGGGCGCGGCGCGGTATCCATGCCGCTGGACGGGCGTCACAGAAATTCCATGGGCAACGCCCACGGGGGTGCGGTGTTCACCCTGGCCGATATGGCCTTTGCCGCAGGGTGCAGGGGGGCGGGACTGGTGTGCGTGAGCGCGCAGTGCTCCATTTCCTATCTTCTTCCCGGTCAGCGGGGACCGCTGCGGGCCGAGGCCGTTCCCGTGAAGCTGGGGAGTACCCTCGCCGTGTTCGACATCATGGTGTACGACGGGGCGGGCAGAAACATCGCCAAGGCCGTGATGACCGGCTATATCGTCAAAAGGCTGAAGAGCGGAGCGGAGCATGACTGAAGAAAAGACGCCGTTCGACGAGGATATCGAATTTTCGGAAGAAGAGGGCGGGAGCGTCGGAGAAGAGCGTCTTTTTCCCGTGCCCGAAGGTACGCGCAGGGTCCGCCTCGACGTGTTTCTCAGCTCCGTGGCGGAACTTTCCCGCAGCAGGGTGAAGAAGCTGGTGGAGCAGGGGAGCTGCACCGTGGACGGTGCCCTCTGCACGGATGCGGACATGCGTGTGCGGCCGGGCCAGAACGTGACGCTGCGTATGCCCGGAGCCTCGGAAGCGCTGCTTCCCGAGGAAGGGCCGCTGGACATCGTGTACTGCGACGAGGATATCGTGGTGGTGAACAAGCCCGCCGATCTTACCATGCACCCCTGTCCGAGCTGCCCGCAGGGCACGCTGGTGCACCGGCTGCTGGCCCGCTTCCCGCAGCTGGCGCTTCAGGAAGGGCCGAGACCCGGCATCGTGCACCGGCTGGACAAGGACACGTCCGGCCTTGTGATCGTGGCCCTTTCGGAAAGGGCCAGGCTCCGCCTCATCGAGGATTTTGCCGCAAGGAGGGTGCACAAGACCTATCTTGCCGTAACGCGCGGCGTTCCTCCCTCCGAGGGAACGTGCGATCTGCCCATAGGCCGTCACCCCGTCATCAAGACGCGCATGGCCGTAGTGCCCGAGGAGAAGGGCGGCAGAAATGCGCTTACGACATGGAGCACGCTTTACGCCTCGTCTTCCGGTCGCTTCGCTCTGCTTGCCGTTCGTCTTTTCACGGGGCGCACCCATCAGATCCGCGTGCACCTTGCCCGGGAGGGCTTTCCCCTGTGGGGCGATGCCGTGTACGGCCCGGAAGACAGGGCTTCGCCTGCGGCAAGGCAGCTTCTGCACGCATGGAAGCTGGAATTTCAGCATCCCGTGAGCGGCAGAACCATGAATTTCGTCTGCCCTCCGCCCGGGGATTTTCCCCGCGCCATGCTGGCGCTGGAACGGGGGATGCGGCGCGTCATACTTACCGGTATGCCCGGCTGCGGCAAGTCCGCCGTGCTGGAGAGAATGCGGGAGCATTCCATTCCCGTATGGAGTGCGGACAGGGCCGTGGCGGAGCAGTACAGACCCGGAGCGGACGGCTGGCACCTCATGCGTCAGCGCTGGGGCAACGCCTTTTTCGACGAGGACGGAACGGTGGACCGCACGAAGCTGACGGCTCTTCTTTCGCGCACTCCCGGCATGAGGCGCGAGCTTGAGCGGCTGATCCATCCCCTGGTGAGAGATTCCATGGACAGGTTCTTTCAGTATGCCGGGGCGCGGGGGGAGGCCGTTGCCGTGGCGGAAGTGCCGTTGTGGTTCGAAACGGGCTGGACATGTCCCGGAGCGGATATAGCCGTCATCGTCTGCCCCGATGAGGTCCGGCACGAAAGGCTGCGGCGTACCAGAAGCTGGAGCGATGAGAAAATAGCCGCCGTGGAAGGCTGGCAGTGGACGCAGCGGGACAAGGCTGCGGCCGCAGATCTGCTCATTGCCAACGGGGGTACGCTGGAGGAGCTGGACCGTGGGGTGAGCCATTTTCTGAACGCCCTGACGGAAAAGGAGCGGAAAGAGGAAGAGGCACTTCTCGAGAAGTGGACGGGGCTGTGGAGCGGAGAAAAATCGTAACGCCTCCTCAGCATACACGCAGGAAAGGCTTCTGCCGCAGGGGCTCCCGTGGTTCCTGCCGTTTTTCGCGTCGCTCCAGCGGCGTTTTCAGGGAGGAGCACCCCTTTCTGCCGTATCCCGGACCATGGGCGCGACGCGCCGACTGCACGGCGAACCGGAGCGTGTTCACGGGAGGGCCGTGCAGCGGAACACCCTAGCCATAGAGTGGAAGAATCATGATAAAAACCGTCATTTCCACGGAGCTGCCGGTGGACGAGCATCTGCTCATCCGCAAGAACAGCATTTCGGGAGGAACCGGGAAGAAGCGCATCTGCATCGTCACCGGTACTCACGGCGACGAGCTGGAGGGGCAGTACATCTGCTATCGCATCGGCAGCATCCTGCAGGAGAATCTCGACAGGCTCGACGGCACGGTGGAGATCTACCCCGCCCTGAATCCCCTGGGCATCGACTCCATCACGCGCGGCATTCCCAACTTCGATCTGGACATGAACCGCATTTTCCCTGGCGATCCCCGGGGCAGCATGGCGGAGAACACGGCCTACAATCTGATCGAGGATCTGAAGGGGGCGGATCTTGTGCTGGATATCCATTCCAGCAACATTTTCCTGTATGAGGTGCCGCAGGTCCGCATCAATCAGCTTACGGCGGAAAGACTTGTGCCGCTGGCCCGCTATCTGAATCTGGATTTTCTGTGGGTGCATGAGGCCGCCACCGTGCTGGAAGCCACGCTGGCCTATTCCCTCAACACGCTGGATACGCCCACGCTGGTGGTGGAAATGGGCGTGGGGATGCGCATCACCAAAAGCTACGGCGATCAGCTTGTGGGCGGCATACTGAACCTCATGCGTCATCTCGGCGTATGGAAGGGCGAGGTGCCCGAGCCTCCGGCCGGGCATAAGACCATTCTTTCCACCGGAGGAAGCGTGGAATTCATCAACGCCTCGGCTTCGGGCGTGTTCATTCCGCTTATCCGTCAGTCCAATCTGGTCGAGGCGGGGCAGCCCATAGGGCGCATCGTCGATCCTCTGCGCGGCGCCGTGCTTCAGGAGGTGGCCGCGGAACAGCCGGGCTTTGTCTTCACCATACGGGCGTATCCGGTGGTGTATGAAGGTTCGCTTCTTGCCCGCGTCTACAGGGAGGGCAGGGCATGAAACGCGAACGGCTCTTCGTCATGTCCTCGCCGTTCCGGGACGAGTTCCGCATTCACGGCTTCCGTTTCGGCTCCGGCAGAAAAAGTCTGGCCGTGGTGGGGGCCATGCGCGGCGACGAGCTGCAGCAGCAGTTCGTATGTTCCCGCCTCGTTCACACGCTTCAGGATCTGGAGGAGCGGGGAGAACTCATGCCCGGACATGAGATCCTCATCATCCCTTCGGCCAATCCCTTTGCCATGAACATAGGCAAACGCTTCTGGGCCATGGACAACACCGACATCAACCGCATGTTTCCCGGTTATCCTCTGGGGGAAACCACGCAGCGCATCGCCGCCGCCCTGTTTGAGCACATTCAGGGCTACCGTTTCGGCGTACAGCTTGCGAGCTATTATCTGCCCGGAGACTTCATTCCTCATGTGCGCATGATGCATACGGGCTATGAGGACGTGGAGCTGGCCCAGGGCTTCGGTCTGCCGTACACGCTGGTGCGCAATCCCCTGCCCATAGACACCACGACGCTGAACTACAACTGGCAGATCTGGGAGACGCAGGCCTTTTCCGTCTATGCCGGTCATACCGGCGTCATCGACGCCTCCTCGGCCGACGACAGCCTTTCGGCCATACTGCGCTTCATGGCGCTGCACGGCCTTATCCGGCACCGCCCCCATCCGGGCTATCACTCCGAAGTGGTGCAGGAGGACGAACTCATCAACGTCAAAGCCTGTCGGGCGGGCATCATGTACGGCATGTGCAGGACCGACGACATTGTGCGCCGTCATCAGCGCCTCGCCTGTATTCTCGATCCGTACGACGGTTCCGTGCGCTGGGAGGTGCGCGCTCCCGAGGACGGCACCGTCTTCTTCATGCAGACCCGTCCGCTGGTGCTGGAAAATTCCATGCTTTTCAGGCTCATTCCGAGCTGAACATGCGTCCCGGAAGGCCGTTTTGCCGAAAAGAAAAGGGCCGCCCCTGGGGGCGGCCCTTCGTGTCAGGCAGGCCTAGGCTTCCGGCGCGTCGAAGAGCAGGTCTTCTTCGGGGTATCTGGCTTCGTACTCGGCCTTGAACGCCGCATAGCGGCCTTCAAGAATGGCCCTGCGCGCGCCGCGCACCATGTTCAGGAAGTAGGTGATGTTGTGCAGGGAATTGAGGCGGAAGGCCAGCAGCTCCTGACTGACGTAGAGGTGCCGCAGATAGGCCCGCGAGAAGGTGCGGCAGGTGTAGCAGTTGCACTTCGGGTCCAGGGGGCCGTCGTCTTCGGCGTATTCCCGGCGCTTGATGTTGATCTTGCCTTCCGAGGTGTACAGCGTGCCGTTGCGGGCGTTGCGCGTGGGCAGCACGCAGTCGAACATGTCCACGCCCGCTTCTATGGCGTGCAGAATGTCCAGGGGCGTGCCCACGCCCATGAGGTAGCGGGGCTTGTCCTGCGGCAGCACGGGATTCAGCACGCGCAGGTTCTTCATCATGAGGTTCTTGGGTTCCCCCACGGCGAGGCCGCCGATGGAATAGCCTTCAAAACCTATGTTCATGAGCTGCCGGGCCGAGGCTTCGCGCAGTTCAGGATAGGTGCAGCCCTGCACGATGCCGAAGAGAAGGTTTCCGGCGCTGTGGGCGGGGTAGGCTTCGCGGCAGCGCGCAGCCCATTCCGTGGTGCGTTTCACGGCCTTTTCCGCTTCCTCATAGGTCGCGCCGTAGCCGAGGCACACGTCGAGAGGCATCATGATGTCGGAGTTCAGGTTTCGCTGGATGGAAATGACCTTTTCCGGCGTGAACATGTGCTTCGAGCCGTCGATGTGGGAGCGGAATTCCACCCCGTCGACCTTCATCTTGTTCAGCTTGCTCAGGCTGAAGGCCTGAAAGCCGCCGCTGTCGGTGAGTATGGGCCTGTTCCAGCGTATGAATTCGTGCAGGCCGCCGCGGCGTGCCACAAGTTCATCGCCCGGACGCAGATAGAGGTGATAGGTGTTGCCGAGAATGATCTGCGCGCCTGCGGCGTTCAGATCGTCGGGAGCCAGGGCCTTCACGCTGCCCACGGTGCCTACGGGCATGAAGATGGGGGTTTCGATGACGCCGTGCGCGGTGTGCAGAAGGCCGGCGCGGGCGTCGCCGTCCTTGCCCAGGAGTTCGAAGGTGCCGGGGGCTTTGTCCATAGTCTCCTCGGAGTGAAGGTTAGAGTGCTGCATTCCAGCACAGAAGCAGAAAAAGAGGCGCGGCGAAGCCGAGCAGGTATTCCAGAGAAGGGGGGAGGCCGCCATCATGCCTCAGGCGGGAGCTGACGGCAAGTCCGACCAGAAAGCCGGAGAGAAGGCCGAAAATATGGGCGGCATAGTCGGTGTTCTGTCCTTCCGTGCCGAGAAGGGCCAGAAATGCCATGCCTGCGGCTGCCGGAAGCGCCAGACGGCGGAATCCCCTCGCCGGACTGCGTACCGTGATGTCGGCACAGAGCAGTCCCACCGTGGCGAACATGGCGGTGGAGAAGCCGAGGCTCACATAGCCCGGCTCCCGGTAGAGCACGTTCATGGCGTTGCCCAGCATACCGGAGACCAGCGTAGCCGCAAGGGTGAGGCCGAGTCCCAGCCGCCTTGCCAGAAGAACGAGAAAGGGAGCGCCGAACAGGACGTTGCTGAAAAGGTGCAGGCTGTCGGCGTGGAGGGTGAGGGCCGTGGCCGTACGCCACCATTCCCCGGCGCGCACGGCGGCAACATCCAGCCTGCCGCACATCTTCCAGTAGTCAGGGTCGGGGACATGCTCGAAGGGCAGGGGCCACCATCCCATGGTCAGCCCGTGCCAGAAAATGAGAAAGAGCATGACGAGCATGGCCCAGTGGGCATTGCGTCTTGGGGCCGGCGATGGAGAAGCGGGCGCTTTTTCCGAAGCCACGTCGGCAAGTTCCGTGCGGACCAGCGTTTCGAACATGGGGGGCACGAAGGCCCGTACCTGCGAACCGTGGCCCGTGATGATGTAGGGAATGTCGCGCGAATCGAGCACGAGACGCAGAAGTTCCATCTGTCTCGTGCCGGGGGCGGGCAACTGTCTGCCCATGTATTCCGGCCCGCGGAAATCCACCACGCGCCAGTATTCCGGTACGCGCGCAGGGCGTCGCCACATGGCGATGCGGCGTTTCGGGCGGTGGCGGAAGGGGGCGCGTAGGTCGTTCATAGGCGCGTGCGCCGCAAAAGGGCGCGAAAGGCCCCGGCCCGGAATCATCCCGGACGGGGATTCATTAAGCAAAAAAGGCGGAGATGTTATCCCCGCCTTTGGAAAGATCGGCAAGCCGGACTATTCGGCGTCGTTCTTGACGACGGGCTTCACCACGGCGCCGGAACGGAGGCAGCGGGTGCACACGTTGATGGTGCGCACGGTACCGTCGGCGTCCTGATGGCGGACAGCCTGCAGGTTGGGATTGAAGCGACGCTTGGTCTTGATATTGGAATGGCTCACAAGGTTGCCCACCTGAGCTTTCTTGCCGCAGATCTCACACTGTTTACCCATGGTATATCCTCCATAAAAAGCCCGAGTGGGGCGGAATGCTGCTTGAACTCGATACCTTTTGTATCGTAAGGACTGCTAGCAATAGCCTGAATTTTTAAAAAAGGCAAGCGAAAAAGCTCGAAACGGCGTTTTCGGTCCTTTCCGGCCGAAGAAAAGGGTTCCGGGCGGACGGCAGAGAGCCGTGCTTACGGGGGCGCGTCCTTCTGCCGGAAAAGCCGGCACCCGCTTTCTGAACCCGGGGAAAAAACGGCGGAAAAGCCCGGGCACGGGCTTTTCCGCCGGAAGGTGAGATGCCTAGTCTTCGAAGAAGATGGGCGGAATGTCCGCCAGCGTGGCGACCATGACGGCCTTGATGGTGTGCTTGCGGTTTTCCGCTTCGTCGAACACGATGGAGCTGGGGGATTCGAACACGTCTTCCGTCACTTCCAGCGCCTCGAGGCCGAATTTCCGGTAGATGGATTCGCCCACGGCGGTTTCCCTGTTGTGGAAGGCGGGCAGGCAGTGCATGAACTTGCATCCGGCATTGCCGGTCAGCTCCATGACGCGGGCGTTCACCTGATAGGGCAGAAGCAGATCGATGCGTTCCTTCCACACCTCGTCGGGTTCGCCCATGGACACCCACACGTCGGTATAGATGAAATCGCAGCCCTTCACGCCTTCGGCCACGTCGCTCGTGCGGATGATTTCCGCGCCCGACTTTTCGGCTTCGGCAAGGCAGAGGCTGTAGATCTCGTCGCTGGTCTGGAGGGCCTCGGGGGCCACGGAACGGAACTTCATGCCCATCTTCGCCGCGCCCATCATGAGGGAATTGCCCATGTTGTAGCGGGCGTCGCCGAGGTAGGCGAAGGTGATTTCATGAAGAGGCTTGTCGCAGTGTTCCAGCATGGTGAGAAAGTCGGCCAGAATCTGCGTGGGATGCGCTTCGTTGGTCAGGCCGTTCCATACCGGCACGGAAGAGAATTCCGCCAGCTTTTCCACGATCTCCTGCCCGAAGCCGCGGTATTCTATGCCGTCGTACATGCGGGAGAGCACGCGGGCCGTATCGGCCATGGATTCCTTTTTCCCTATCTGGGAGCCGTCGCTCAGGTAGGTGCTGTGCGCGCCCTGATCGAAAAGGGAGGTCTCGAAGGCGCAGCGGGTGCGGGTGGAGGTCTTTTCAAACACGAGGGCCACGTTCTTGCCCTTGAGGAACTGCGGTTCCTTTCCTTCCTTGTTGAGCTTTTTGAGGCGCGCGGCGAGGCGGAGCAGATAATCCAGTTCTTCGCGGGAGAAGTCGGCTATTTTCAGAAAGTCACGATTCTTGAGTTTGCTCATGGCAGGCTCCTTGTCCGGCTTTAGAAGTGCAGCATCATGCCGACTTCGTCGCATTTATAGAATTTCGGGCATTTGCTGCATTCGGCCCAGACCACGGGCGAGAGCGTGTCCCTGTCCACGGCGGAAAAGCCGAGAGAGGAGAAAAAGCCCGGGGCCAGCGTGAAGGTGAACACATGGGCCGCGCCGAGGGCGCGCGCGTCGGCAATGAGATCCTGCACGATGAGCCGGCCTATGCCCTTGTGCTGCAGGCCGGGGTGAACGGCCACGGATCGGACTTCGGCAAGGTCTTCCCACAGCACATGCAGGCCGCCGCAGGCGAGAACGACTTCCCTCTCGCCCATCATGGCGGTGATGACGCGGTAATCCTGAATATTCTGATAAAGATAAAGCGGCCCTCGGGCCAGCATGATGCGGGCGGCGGCGAACTCGTTGATGAGGCTGGACATGCCGTCCACGTCCTGAATCCTGGCCTTGCGGCTGGTGAAGCGGGTCGGCAGCGTCACGGCACTGATGTCGGGCAGCGTGGACTGGTTGCCGGGCAGCGCCTTCTTCGGGGCGGAAGCGAAAGGATGCATGGGTTCCCCCTCTGAAAATATGGATGAGTCCGAACCAATAGCCCCCTTTGCCCGTATTTGGCAAGGCTTTCCCCGCATCGGGAGGGCGCGGAGCTGCCCGGAAAAAAGCCCTGCGGCGCAGGCGGCCCCCCGCAGGGCGTGAAGAACGGCGTCCGATCGGGGGAAAGTTTCCTCCCCGACGGAGAAAAGTCGGGCAGAAGCATGGGACGGAACCGGTTCCGGGCGCGTGTCTGCGGAAAAAGAAGGCGGAGGGGGGCGGCGGGTATTTGCGTATTCCGAAACTTTCTGATACCCTGTTTTTCGCTCTTGTGATTTTTAACGCGGTGGCTGATGGCTCGGGACGCCCACGGAAAGGCTGATCCGTACGCATGGTGCAGGCGTCGCGCAAGACATATTCCACCGGAAGTGCCCGTCTTTTCCGGGCAAAGGAAAGGAACCATGAAAAAGGTAAGAGTTGCTATCAACGGCTTCGGCCGTATCGGCCGTCAGGTCTTCCGCGCCATGTATGGCAAGTACGGCGAAACCGCCGAAATCGTGGCCATCAACGACCTGATGGATGCCAACACCAATTTCCATCTGCTCCAGCACGACAGCGCCTACGGTCCCGCCGCCTTCACCTGCGAAGTGGCTTCTGAAAAGACCTCCGTGGGCGGCGTGGAATGCACCATGGTCAAGGTCGGCGACTGGAACGTGGCCTGCCTCGCCGAACGCGATCCCAACAAGCTCCCCTGGAAGGAACTCGAGGTGGACGTGGTGGTGGAATCCACCGGTATCTTCCGCAGCGCTCCCCAGGCCGGCGTGCATCTGGAACGCGGCGCCAAGAAGGTCATCATTTCCGCTCCCGCCAAGCAGCCCGATCTCACCGTGGTCATGGGCGTGAACCAGGACATGTATGATCCCGCCAAGCACAACATCCTGTCCAACGCCTCCTGCACCACCAACTGCCTCGCCCCCGTGGCCAAGGTGATGCATCAGGAATTCGGCATCAAGCTCGGCAGCATGGTCACCGTGCATTCCTACACCAACGACCAGCGCATCCTCGACCTGCCTCATAAGGACCTGCGCCGCGCCCGCGCCGCCGCTCTGAACATCATCCCCACCAGCACCGGCGCCGCCAAGGCCGTGGCCGAAGTCATTCCTTCCCTGAAGGGCCGCTTCGCCGGCTATGCTCTGCGCGTGCCCACCCCCACCGTGTCCATCGTGGACTTCACCGCCGTGCTTGAAAAGTCCACCGACGCCGAAACCCTGGTGAACGCCTTCCGCGCCGCTTCCGATACCTATCTGAAGGGCATCCTCGGCGTGAACGACCTTCCCCTCGTGTCCATGGACTTCAAGGGCGATTCCCGTTCCTCCATCGTGGAATCCGAATACTGCACCGTGCAGGACGGCAACCTCGCCAAGGTGGTGAGCTGGTACGACAACGAATGGGCCTACTCCGTCCGCGTCACCGACCTCATCCACTACATGCAGTCCAAGGGCTTCTAAGCCTTGAATGACGGATCCGGCGCCCCTGAAGGCGCCTCCTGACAGACAGACGGGCCGCCGCCCCGGCAACGGGGCGGCGGCTTTTTGCGGATTCCTGCTTAGAGAAGGAATGCACGGGGCATACTGCCGCCATGAAATTTTTTCCCAGTCAGTTTTCTCTGTTGAGCCAGGGGAAGGGGGCGCGTCGTAACTTCGGTTACTTCTTCCGCGTCATCGCCGTTCTCACCGTGTGCGTGTTCGTATTCAGCGTTCTTTTCCATTACATCATGGAGTATGAAGGGCGCGAATATTCATGGATCACCGGTCTGTACTGGACGCTTACGGTCATGTCCACGCTGGGGTTCGGCGACATCACCTTCAATTCCGATCTGGGCAGGTTTTTTTCCATCATCGTGCTGCTCACCGGTATCGTGGGGCTGCTCATCGTGCTGCCGTCCTCGTTCATCCAGTTCGTCTATACGCCGTGGCTGGAGGCGCAGAAGAAAAAGGAAGTGCAGCACAGTCTGCCTGCTTCGGTACGCAATCACATCCTCATCGTGGGCATAAGCCCCGTGACGCGCAACCTTGCGCAGGTGCTCTCCCGCTACGGGTTTCACAGCGTGCTTTTGTGCGCCAATACCCAGCAGGCACTCGATCTCATGGATCTCGGGCTGCACGCCGTGGTGGGCGATTACGACGACGTGCAGGTCTACCGGGGCCTGCATGCCCAGAACGCCCGTATCGTGGTGGCTCTTGATGCCGACGTGCGCAACATCAACGTGGCCTTCACTCTGCGGGAGCTGGACAAGAACGTGCCCATGGTTTCCCGTGCGGAAAAGGATGAATCCATAGAAATCCTCAAGCTTGCGGGCTGTTCTCAGGTTTTTCAGTTCCGCAAGGTGCTCGGCCAGTCGCTTACGCGCAGAGTCATCAGCGGCCGCCTCACGGTCAGCCCTCTGGCCACCTTCGGGCCGCTCGTCATTGCGGAAGCTCCGGTGAAGCAGACCTCCCTCGCCGGGCAGACTCTCCGGGAAAGCAATCTGCGCGGAAGAACGGGCATCAACGTGGTAGGCCTCTGGAATCACGGCGTGTTCGAGCATCCCGGCCCGGATACGGTGCTTGAGGAACACAAGGTGCTCGTCATGGCCGGTTCCCGCAGGCAGATGGATAATTTTTCCCGCACCCTTGCAAGGGAGAATGCCGCGCCCGAACATCCCGGCCCCGTGCTGGTGCTCGGCGGCGGTCGCGTAGGGACGGCCGCGGCTCTGGCGCTCAAGGAGCGCGGGCAGGATGTCGTGGTGGTGGACAGGTCCAACATCGCCTCCCGCATCCCCGGCGTGCGCGTGCAGGTGGGCGATGCGTCCGATCCCGTCACGCTGGAAAAGGCGGGCATAAAGACGTCACCCTCCATTATCATCACCACCCACGACGACGACATCAACATCTATCTTACCATCTACTGCCGAAAGCTGCGGCCCGACGTGCAGATCATCACCCGCACCAATCTCGACCGCAACGTGCATGTGCTGCACATGGCCGGGGCCGATCTCGTGCTTTCCCTGGCCTCTCTCGTGGCCAATCAGATCATCAATCTGCTGGAGCCTGGCAGGGTGTTCATGCTCAACGAAGGGCTGAACATCTTCCGTGCGGCGGCAGGCGTGGGCCTTGCCGGAAAGAACCTCGTCAACAGCGGCATCCGCAGGAATCTGCGCTGCAATGTGGTGGCGGTGAAGACAGCCTCCGGCGAAATGCTGGTCAACCCCGATCCTCAGCGGGAATTTCAGGCTGCGGACGAGCTTTTCCTCATAGGCGACGCCGCCTCCGAAACGGCCTACTATGAAACCTACTGGCCGGACCGCGGACAGAGCGGCGAGAATTCCGGCCTGTCCGCCTCCGGGAAGAGGCTGCACGAACCGGGAGAAGGGTGGTTTTCTCTCTAGGCTCTGCAGAAGAGGGAAAATCTGCTTTCCGCAGAAATGCGCCTGCGGCCTGAACGCGGGGGCAGAGAGCAGCCGGCTCCTGCGGACTTTCCCCTACGATCAAGGGGGAAAGAGTGCCGGTCAGGGCGGAAGAGAGCGTGCGCCGCATGCCGGAATCGCTGAAAAAAACCGGCTTTTCGCGCACCTTGGAAAAAAAAACGGAAAAAACAAAAAAAACTTGACTCCGGGGGGCGGTGAAGCTACAAATAGACCTCGCCCATCCGATGGGCATTTCCCTGGACGGCAGGGAAGGGCAGATGGAATCTGTCCTGCTGTACTCTGAGCATTCGATCAGGGTTTTGACATTTGCAGGCGTCACACATGCCTAAGATGTCAGACCACAGCGGTTCGCGTCTTGCGGATCGCAAAGGGTTTTCCGGTATATTGGGCAATCCTTGTACCGGGTATGTGTTGGCTCCTGCGGGACCACCTGTTTGACGGAAATTTTTTTCCGGTACAGGCCAGGTTGGCGACCAGGATCGGCTTTTATGGACTTTTGCAGGGCTCGAAGCGGTCGCCGTTGGTTCCGTTCTTCTTTTTATCCCCCGCATACATATCCACATGAGCCGAACGACTTTGAACTTTCAAAGGCGTCTTTGGTCGTATCCTGACTTTGAGGTGTAGGAACGAAGGGCGTTTTTCCCCGCAAGGTGAGCATGGAAAGAGGCCTCATGAAATGACCGGCGTTTCGACCGGTCAGCCGCCCTTTCGGCGGTGGATTCTCCGGCTGAAATACTCCGACAGGGATCAGCCGGAGCGGGTTTGCCAGAAAATGGAGATTCGCAATGACGACAGTTGGCAGTGATCGTATCCGTATCAAGCTTAAGGCTTACGATTACCGCATCCTGGACAAGGCTGTGGCGGAAATCGTGGACACGGCGCGCAATACCGGCGCCGGTGTGGCTGGGCCTATTCCTCTGCCCACCAACATTCACAAGTACACGATTCAGCGCTCGGTCCATGTGGACAAGAAGTCCCGTGAACAGTTCGAGATGAGGGTCCACAAGCGCCTTATGGACATCCTCGACCCCACGCAGCAGACCGTGGACGCTCTGGGCAAGCTTTCCTTGCCCGCCGGCGTGGATGTGGAAATTAAGCTCTAGAGAGGGGCGTCATGTCTGAAAAAATGGGTATTATTGGACGAAAGCTGGGCATGACCCGTATTTTCGCCGACGACGGCAGCGCTGTTGCCGTTACCGTGGTCAAGGCAGGTCCCTGCCCCGTGACCCAGGTAAAGACGGTGGAAAAGGACGGCTACAACGCTCTTCAGATCGCCTTTGAAGAAGTGGCTGAAAAGAAGGTGACCAAGGCTCTGCGCGGTCACTTCGCCAAGGCCGGCGTGGCTCCCTGCCGCGAGGTCCGCGAGATCCGTCTCGCCGAACCGGCCTCCGTTGAAGTCGGCCAGGTGCTCACCGCCGAAGTGTTCGCCGCCGGCGACACCGTGAAGGTGACGGGTACCAGCATTGGTAAAGGTTATCAGGGCGTTATGCGCCGTTGGAACTTCCATGGCATGGACGATGGCCATGGCGACGAAAAGGTGCATCGTTCCGGTGGTTCCATCGGTAACAACACCTTCCCGGGCCATGTGTTCAAGGGCAAGAAGATGGCCGGTCAGTGGGGCGCCGAACGCGTCACGCAGCAGGGCCTGAAGATCGTGGAAGTTCGCCCCGAGGATAACGTCATCCTTATCAAGGGTGCCGTGCCCGGACCGAAGAACGGTCTGGTGCTGGTGCGCAAGCAGTAGTGCGCAACACAGGAGATGAAGCAATGGCTGTTATGAAAGTTTACGATCAGAACAAGCAGGAAGCCGGGGAAGTCACCCTCGCTCCCGAAGTGTTCGAAGTCGAAGTGAGGCCGGAGATTCTGAACCTTGTGGTTCGTGCCTATCGCGCCGCCCAGCGTGCCGGTACTCACGCCGCCAAGACCCGCGCCTTCGTGTCCGGCGGCGGCAAGAAGCCCTTCAAGCAGAAGGGCACTGGTAATGCGCGTCAGGGTTCCAATCGCTCCCCCATCATGCGTGGCGGCGCGATCATTTTCGGACCTCAGCCGCGTGACTACAGCTTCAAGGTCAACAAGAAGGTGCGCGCTCTGGCTCTGCGCATGGCTCTTTCCTCCCGCGTGGCCGACGGCCTCATGGTGGTGAAGGGCATTGAACTTGCCGAAGCCAAGACGAAGCTCTTCGCCGGCGTCGCCAAGAACCTTGGTCTCACCAAGGCCCTCGTGGTGGCCGCTCCCGAAGAAAACGGCGTGAATCCCACGCTGGCTCTCGCCGCCCGCAACCTCCCCGGCATCACCCTTGTCACTCCCGACGCTGTCACTGTGTACGATGTGCTCAACTGCAAGCAGCTCGTGGTTCTGGAAGGTGCTCTGCCCCACCTGGAAGAGAGACTGAAGTAGTCGCTCGCCTTGAAAGGAATGGACATGGATTACACGAAAATTCTTCTTCGGCCCGTGGTGACCGAAAAGGCTACCGCCCTTCGTGAAGAAGGCGTGTACGCCTTCTTCGTCGACCCCAAGGCCAACAGGATCGAGATCGGTAAGGCAGTGGAAGAAGCCTTCAAGGTCAAGGTCACCAATGTCAATGTCATTACGGTCAAGCCGCGCCGTCGCGTGCGTCAGGGCCGCGTGAAGGGTCGCATTCCGGGCTATCGCAAGGCCTATGTCACCCTCGCCGCTGACAACAAAATCGATTTCTTCGAGGGAGTCTAGTCAATGGCTGTTCTGAAGATGAAACCGACCTCGGCTGGACGTCGTTTCCAGACTGTGTCCGACTTCGCTGAGATCACCAGATCCACGCCGGAAAAGTCCCTCACCGAAGGTCTTACCAAGAAGAGCGGCCGCAACAACAACGGCCGCGTTACCAGCCGTCGCCGTGGCGGCGGTCATAAGCGCCTGTATCGCATCATCGACTTCAAGCGCGACAAGATGGGCATCTCCGCCCGCGTCGCCGAAATCGAATACGATCCCAACCGTACCGCCCGCATCGCTCTTCTGAACTATGCCGACGGTGAAAAGCGCTACATCCTCGCTCCCGTGGGCATTCAGCAGGGCGACGTGATCGAAGCCGGCGACAAGGCCGACATCAAGCCCGGCAACGCCCTCACCCTGGGCCGCATCCCCGTGGGCACCAACGTGCACAACATCGAGATGCATCCCGGCCGCGGCGGCCAGATGTGCCGCGCCGCCGGCACCTACGCCCAGCTCGTGGGCAAGGACGGCAAGTACGTCATCCTGCGCCTGCCTTCCGGCGAAGTGCGCAAGGTGCTCGCTTCCTGCATCGCCACGGTGGGTCAGGTCGGCAATGTGCAGCATGAAAACATCAGCCTTGGCAAGGCCGGCCGCAACCGTTGGCTGAGCCGTCGTCCCAAGGTCCGCGGCGTCGCGATGAACCCTGTCGACCATCCTCTGGGTGGTGGTGAAGGTCGCAGCTCCGGTGGTCGTCATCCTGTGACTCCCTGGGGTATTCCTACCAAGGGCTACAAGACCCGCGCAAAGAAGAAGCCTTCCGGCCGCCTCATCATCAAGAGCCGCGGTCAGAAGTAAGAGGAGCCGGACATGCCCAGATCTCTTAAAAAAGGTCCCTTTGTGGACGGCAGCCTCATGAAGAAGGTAGACGCGGCCGTTGCCAGCAACGATCACAAGGTCATCAAGACCTGGTCCCGTCGTTCCATGATTCTGCCTGAAATGGTTGGTTTGACGTTCGCCGTGCACAACGGCAAGAAGTTCATCCCGGTCTTCGTGACGGAAAACATGGTCGGACACAAGATGGGCGAATTCGCGCCCACCCGTACGTTCCACGGCCACGCTGCGGACAAGAAGACGAAAGCGGTCAAAAAATAGCGAGTAACGTTCATGGAATCGAAAGCAATCTGCAAGTTTCAGCGCGTTTCTCCCCGCAAGACCCGTCTGGTTGCCCAGAACATCAAGGGTCTTCCTGTGGAAGATGCCCTGAACCAGCTCAAGTTCACGCCCAACAAGCCTGCCGGTGTTCTTTACGGAGTGGTGCGTTCGGCGCTGGCCAACGCCTCCCAGTTCCCTGGCATCGATGTGGACTCCATGTACGTCAAGGACGTGGTGGTCAACGAAGGCCCCACCTGGAAGCGCTTCATGCCTCGTTCTCAGGGTCGTGCTATGCACATTCGCAAGCGTACCAGCCACATTACCGTAATTCTCGCGGAAGGACAGGAATAGGCTATGGGTCAGAAAGTACATCCTTACGGCTTCCGTTTGGGATATAATAAGAATTGGCAGTCTCGCTGGTTCAGCAAGAAGGAATACGCTTCCTTCGTGTTTGAGGATCACAACATCCGCAACTATGTGAAGAAGCTTCTTTACAGCGCGGGTGTCGCCAGAATCGAGATCGAACGCTTCGGCGGTCGTATCCGTCTCATCCTTTCCACCGCCCGTCCCGGCATCGTCATCGGCCGCAAGGGCGCTGAAATCGAAAAGCTGCGCGCCGACCTGAAGAAGAAGTTCGGCCGTGATTTCGCTCTCGAAGTGAACGAAATCCGCCGTCCTGAAATCGAGGCCCAGCTCGTTGCCGAAAACATCGCCATGCAGCTGGAACGCCGCGTCGCCTTCCGCCGCGCCATGAAGCGCACCGTGCAGATGGCCCGCAAGTTCGGCGCCGAAGGCATCAAGATTTCCTGCGCCGGCCGTCTCGCCGGGGCTGAAATCGCCCGTTCCGAATGGTATCGTGACGGCCGCGTGCCGCTTCAGACCCTGCGTGCCGACATCGACTTCGGTTTTGCCGAAGCCCACACCACCTATGGCCTCATCGGCATCAAGGCGTGGGTTTACAAGGGTGAAATCCTGGATAAAGAGGTTGAACAATAATGCTTGCTCCCAAGAGAATCAAATTCCGCAAGTGGCAGAAAGGCCGCCTGCGTGGCCCGGCCAACCGTGGCGCTACCATCGCGTTTGGTGAAATTGGCCTGAAGGCTGTCGAACATGGCAAGCTTTCCAGTCAGCAGATTGAAGCCGCCCGTATCGCCATGATGCGCCACATCCGCCGCGGCGGCAAAGTCTGGATCAGGGTGTTCCCCGATCATCCCGTGACCGCCAAGCCTCTGGCCACTCGTCAGGGTAGCGGTAAGGGTGCCCCTGTGGGCTGGTGCGCACCGGTCAAGCCCGGCCGCGTGCTGTATGAAATCAAGGGTGTCGACCTTGAACTCGCCAAGCGCGCTCTGACCCTGGCCAGCCACAAGCTGCCCGTGAAGACCGTGATCGTGGTGAGAGAGGGGGCCTTCGCATGAAAATGAAGGAACTTCGCGAAATGAGCGTCGAGCAGCTCCAGGCCAAGCTGACTGAACTGCGTCAGGAACTCTTCAACCTGCGCTTCCAGCATGCCACTGCTCAGTTGGAAAAGACGGCGTCCATTCCGGCCACCAAGAAAGATATTGCCCGTGTGCTGACGGCTCTTGCCGCAGCCGCGAAGAACTAGGAGCGGATATGAACAGCGCAATCGAGAAGCGCAACGGCAGAACGCTCGTCGGAACTGTGGTCAGCGACAAGTGCGACAAGACCATTGTCGTGCTGGTTGAAACTCTGGTTCAGCATCCGCTGCTCAAGAAGTACATTCGTCGGCGTAAGAAGTTCACCGCCCACGATCCCATGAATGAGTGCGGCATCGGCGACAAGGTCAAGATTGTGGAATACCGGCCCATGAGCCGGAACAAGCGCTGGCACCTGGTGTCCGTGCTTGAAAAGGCCGTCTAGTCCCATTCGGGCTGACTAAAAGGAAACACTATGATCCAGGTAGAATCCAGACTCCAGGTGGCCGACAACTCCGGCGCCAAGGAAGTGGCCTGCATCAAGGTGCTGGGCGGCTCTCACCGTCGCTATGCCACGGTGGGCGATATCATCATGGTGTCCGTGAAGGACGCCATCCCCCACGCCAAGGTGAAGAAGGGCGATGTCATGGAAGCCGTGGTCGTGCGTACCGCCAAGGAAGTGCGCCGCGCCGACGGTTCCTACATCAAGTTCGATACGAACGCCGCCGTGCTTCTGACCAAGCAGGGTGAACCTGTGGGAACCCGTATCTTCGGACCCGTTGCCCGCGAACTTCGCGCCCGCAACTTCATGAAGATCGTGTCCCTTGCCCCTGAAGTGCTGTAGGAGCCAAGGCTATGAAACAGTTTCGTATTCATAAAGACGACAAGGTGATGGTGATCGCCGGCAAGGACGAAGGCAAGATCGGCAAGGTGCTGAAGGTCCTTCGCAAGTCCGACCGCATTCTGGTGGAAAAGGTGAACGTCGTGAAGCGCAACGTCCGCCCCAACCCCTACAAGCGCGAAGCCGGCGGCATCGTTGAAAAGGAAATGCCGATTCACGTCTCCAACCTGATGGTGGTTTGCCCGCACTGTGCAAAGCCCACCCGCGTTGGCTATCGGGCGACCGAAGACGGGAAGAAAGTCCGTTTCTGCAAGAAGTGCAACGAAACCCTCTAGAAGGTGAACGACGATGACCCGTCTGGAAACGATATATCGTGAGAAGGTGGTCCCGGCATTGCAGAAGGAGTTCGCGTACAAGTCTCCTATGCAGATCCCTGGGATCGAAAAGATCTCCCTGAATATCGGTCTTGGTTCTGCCAACCAGAACCAGAAGCTGATCGACGACTGCGTGGCCGACCTGTCCGCCATTGCCGGCCAGAAGGCCGTAGTCACCCGCGCCAAGAAGTCCATCGCCGCGTTCAAGCTGCGTGAAGGCATGCCCATCGGCGTGCGCGTCACCCTGCGCAAGGACGCCATGTGGGACTTCCTTGACAAACTCATGAACTTCGCCATGCCCCGCGTCCGCGACTTCCGCGGTATCCCGGATCGTGGCTTCGATGGTCGTGGCAACTTCACCCTCGGCATCAAGGAACACACGATCTTCCCCGAAATGGAATCCGACCGTGTGGAAAACCCCGTGGGCATGAACATCACCATCGTGACCTCCGCAACCACGGACAAGGAAAGCAAGCTGATGCTCGAACAGCTCGGCATGCCTTTCCGCAAGTAAGGAGTGAGCAATGGCTCGTACTGCTCTTAAAGTAAAAGCCGCCCGCAAGCCCAAGTTTGCTGTTCGCGCTTACAATCGCTGCCCTGTGTGCGGTCGTCCCCATGCTTTCATGCGTCAGTTCGGCCTGTGCCGTATCTGCTTCCGCAAAAAGGCGCTGAACGGCGAACTGCCCGGCGTCCGCAAATCCAGCTGGTAGTCCAGCTAACTTTCAGGAGTTATACCATGTTGACCGATCCCATTGCCGATATGCTCACGCGTATCCGCAACGCACACCTGGCCCTTCACAAGGAAGTAAGTGTGCCGCGCTCGAAGATGAAGGAAGCCATGGCGTCCATCCTCAAGCAGGAAGGCTATGTGGAAGATGTTACCGTCGATGACCGTAACATCACCATTGCGCTGAAGTATGTGAAGGGGCGTCCGGCCATTACGGGCCTCAAGCGTATCAGCAAGCCTGGTCGCCGTGTCTATGTGGGCGCTCATCAGATTCCCCGCGTTCAGAATGGTCTTGGCATCTGCATCCTGTCCACCTCTCGTGGCGTTCTGGACGGCATGACCGCCCATGCGGACAAGACTGGCGGCGAACTTCTTTGCGAAGTCTGGTGATCGCGGCGTAACAGCCGTTGACCTTCAGCCAAGGTAGAAAACATATGTCGAGAATAGGTAAACAGCCCATCGAGCTTCCCAAGGGTGTGGAAGTTAAGTTGGGTGAAGATATGGTCGAAGTGAAAGGCCCCAAAGGGACCCTGCAGACTCCGATTTGCAGCCTGCTGAACTACGAACTCGCCGATGGTCACCTCACCATCACCCGCAAGGACGATACCCGCGAGAGCAACGCTCAGCACGGCCTGCGCCGTACCCTCATCGCCAACTGCGTGGAAGGTGTGAGCAAGGGGTTCTCCAAGACTCTCGAAGTCATCGGCGTGGGCTTCAAGGTGGCCGTGAAGGGCAACATCATTGACCTTTCCGTCGGTTACTCCCACCCCGTGCTGATCGAGCTTCCCAAGGGTCTGGAAGCCAAGGCGGAAGGCACCAAGCTCACCATTTCCGGTATTGACAAGGAACTGGTGGGCGAGTTCGCCGCCCGCATCCGCCGTGTGCGCGAGCCCGAACCCTACAAGGGCAAGGGCATCAAGTATGAAAACGAAATCATCCGTCGCAAGGCCGGTAAGTCCGGCGGCAAGGGCAAATAGGGGTAACGGACATGATTCTTTCCAAGAATGAAAGCCGGAAGCGCCGCAAGGTGCATATCCGGAAGAAGATTTCCGGCACGGTCGAAAGACCCCGTCTGGTTGTGTACCGTTCCAACCTGCATATCTACGCCCAGGTTGTGGATGATGCGTCCGGCAACACGCTGGTGGCCACTTCCACCCTCGCTCTTTCCAAGGGCGGTGAGAAGGCCTCCTGCAACAAGGCCGGCGCGGAACTCGTGGGCAAGGAAATTGCCCGCCTGGCCCTGGAGAAGGACATCCATAAGGTTGTCTTCGATCGTAACGGCTATCTGTATCATGGTCGCGTGAAGGCTGTTGCCGAAGGCGCCCGTGAAGGCGGCCTCGAATTCTAGTGGTCCGCAAGGACAACAAGAGCAGGATTGATATGGAACAGCAGCAGCAAACGCAGCAGGATTCCGGCTACATTGAAAAGATCGTTAGTCTGAACCGTGTTGCCAAGGTCGTGAAGGGTGGCCGTCGTTTCAGCTTCAGCGCCCTCATCGTCGTTGGCGACGGCAAGGGCAGTGTCGGCTACGGCCTCGGCAAGGCTCAGGAAGTGCCTGAAGCCCTGCGCAAGGCTACCGAACGCGCCCGCAAGTCCATGGTTCAGGTTCCCCTGGTGGAAGGCACCCTGCCTTATGAAGTGCTTGGCCGCTTCGGCGCAGGCCGCGTCCTCCTGAAGCCCGCTTCCCGTGGTACCGGCATCATCGCCGGCGGCGCCGTCCGCGCCGTCATGGAAGCCGCCGGCGTCACCGACGTGCTTGCCAAGGCCATCGGCACCAACAACCCGCACAACGTCCTTCGCGCCGCCGTGGCCGGCCTGAGCTCCCTGCGCAGCGCCGAGGAAGTGTCCGAAGTGCGCGGTAAGAAACTGGAAGCCCCCCGCAAGTAGGGTCATAAGGTAGATTACCATGTCTGAAATCAAGGTGAAGCTCATCAAAAGCCGCATCGGTACGACCCCTGCCCAGAAGAAGGTTCTGGACGCCATGGGCCTGCGCCGTCGTGAGATGGAAAAAACCCTTAAGGATAACGCCGCCACCCGCGGCATGATCGCCAGCGTGTCCCACCTGGTTGAGGTCATTGCATAATGAGACTTAACGATCTGTATCCTTTCCCTGAAGAACGCAAGGGCCGCAAGCGCGTCGGCCGCGGCGCCGGTTCCGGCCTCGGCGGCACTTCCGGCAAGGCCGGTTCCGGCCTCGGCGGCACTTCCGGCAAGGGCCACAAGGGCCAGAACGCCCGTTCCGGCGGCGGTGTCCGCCCCGGCTTCGAAGGCGGCCAGATGCCCCTGCAGCGCCGTCTGCCCAAGCGTGGCTTCAAGAACTATCTGTTCAAGGTGACCTACGAAGTCATTAACCTCGATCGTCTTCTGGCGGCCTTCCCCGATCAGAAGGAAATCACCCTGGAAGACATCTACAGCCGCGGTCTGGTCAAGAGCGCTCTCGTCAAGATCCTTGGCGAAGGCGAAGTGACCCGTCCCGTCAGCATCGAAGCCTTCCGCTTCAGCCAGTCCGCCAAGGACAAGATCCTTGCGGCCGGCGGCGAAGTGAAGGAACTTCTCGCCGACGAAGAACCCGCTACCTCCGAGGAATAAGACGTGGCGAACGGCGTGGACAAAATGGCGCAAATGCCTGAGCTGCGTAAAAAGCTGGCATGGACCCTTTTCATCCTGTGCATGTACAGGGTGGGGGTCCATGTCCCTGTGCCTGGCATTGATGCCGGCGCGCTGTCTCACTTTTTCGCCAGTATGCAGGGTTCGGTCTTCGCTCTGCTCGACATGTTCTCCGGCGGCGGCCTGAGAAATGTCTCCGTGTTTGCTCTCGGCATCATGCCTTACATCTCGGCGTCCATCATCCTGCAGCTTCTGCAGGTGGTGAGCCCCGACATCAAGCGCATGGCCAAGGAAGAAGGGCAGGCCGGCAGGCGCAAGATCACGCAGTACACGCGATATCTTACTGTCGCGATCACCCTTATACAGGGCTTCGGCATCGCCGCCCTTCTGGAAGGCATGGTCAGCCCTGAGAACGCTCCCGTCGTCATGAATCCCGGCTGGGAATTCCGTCTGGTGACCATCGTCACCCTGACGGCTGGTACCATCCTCATCATGTGGCTTGGCGAGCAGATAACCGCCAAAGGCATAGGGAACGGCATTTCGCTCATCATCTTCTCCGGTATCGTGGTCGGCATTCCGAGCGCGCTCATGCGCTCCTATCAGCTGATCAAGGCCGGCGACATGAATGTGCTCTTTGCCATCTTTATCCTTATAATGATGCTGGCAGTCACCGTGGGCATCGTTTTTGTCGAACGCGCCCAGCGCAGGATACCCATCCAGTATGCCAAGCGTCAGATCGGCCGGAAGATGTACGGCGGTCAGACCACGCATCTGCCTCTCCGCATCAACACCGCCGGTGTTATTCCTCCCATCTTCGCCCAGAGCCTTCTGCTCTTCCCGGCGACGGTGGCGGGCTTCTCCACCGCCGAGTGGCTGCAGAGAGTGGTGTCGTGGTTCCAGCCCACGTCCATCGTGTACAACATCATCTTCGTGGCGCTGATCTTCTTCTTCTGCTTCTTCTATACCGCCATCATCTTTGATCCCAAGGATATCGCGGAGAACCTGAAGAAGGCGGGCGGCTTCGTTCCGGGCATCCGTCCCGGCGACAAGACCCGTGAATACATCGACAACGTGCTTACTCGTCTTACCTTGTGGGGCGGCATCTACATTTCCATCATCTCCGTGCTGCCCATGCTGCTGATCGCTCAGTTCAATGTGCCTTTCTACTTCGGCGGGACCAGCCTCCTGATCCTCGTCGGCGTGGCCATCGACTTCATGAGCCAGGTGGAATCCCACCTCATCTCCCAGCAGTATGAAGGCCTCATGAGCAAAGCCAGAAAGGGATAAGCATGAAAAAGTTTCGGGGCATTTTTATCAAGAATGAGCATGAGATCGAACTCATGCGCGTGGCCAACGGCATGACGGCGACCATTCTTGACGAACTGGTGGCCAACGTGCGTCCCGGCGTTCCCACCATATTTTTCGACGAGCTGGCCCGCAAGATGTGCCGCGACATGGGAGTTGTGCCCAACTTCCTCAACTACTGCGGCTATCCTTTTGCGCTGTGCTGCTCCGTCAACGAGACCATCATTCACGGCTTTCCTTCCAAGGACATCATTTTGAAGGAAGGCGACATCGTCAGTTTTGACATGGGCGTGAATTACAAGGGTTTCAATGGGGACTCCGCCCGCACCGCGTTCTGCGGCGAGGTGTCGGAAGAGGCCAGGCATCTTTCCGATGTGACGAAGCGCTGTCTTGAACTCGGAATCGCCGAGGCTCGTCCCGGCAACAATCTTTATGCGATTTCGGCGGCGGTGCAGCGTCATGCCGAAATGGAAGGGCTTCATGTCATCCGTGATTTCGTGGGGCACGGCATAGGCGCCAGCCTTCACGAAAAGCCGGAAGTACCGAACTTCGTGCCACGCGGCGGCATGGAAAACGGCGTTCCGGGCGGTGTTCCGCTGAAACCTGGTATGGTTTTGGCCATTGAGCCCATGTTGGCAATCGGCACCCATGAGGTGGAAATCATGGCCGATGGATGGACGACGAAGATCAAGGATCGCAGCCTGTCCGCCCATTGGGAGCATACTGTAGCCATACGACCCGACGGAGCTGAGATTCTCAGCGTCGCGTCCAACTACAGACCGTGATTTTCGCGTCGTGAAACACTGTCCTTGACAGGGTGATGAGAACAAGATAAGAGAGACGGTTCCAGGCGATTTTTTTCGCCTTAATCGTTTATCGAAAAGTAACTAGCGGAGTGAGCGATGAAAGTCAGGCCGTCCGTCAAAAAAATCTGCCCTAAGTGCAAGGTTATCCGGCGCAAGGGTGTTTTGAGAGTGATCTGCGAAAACCCCCGGCATAAACAGCGCCAGGGCTAACCTTGCAGGAGTCTTAACGTGGCCAGAATTGCAGGCATTGAACTGCCCCGTGGTAAAAGAGCGGATATCGCACTTACCTATATTTATGGCATCGGCCGGGCTACTGCCCTTGAGATCCTTGCTGCTTCCGGCGTCGACTGGAACCGCAGCATCGACGATCTGAGCGCCGATGAAGTGAACGAAGTCCGTAAGGAAATCGAAACGAACCACAAGGTGGAAGGCGACCTCCGCCGTGAAGTGGCTTCGAATATCAAGCGTCTGATGGATATCGGCTGCTACCGTGGCCTGCGGCACCGCCGTGGTCTGCCCGTCCATGGTCAGCGTACTCACACGAACGCTCGTACCCGCAAGGGTCCGCGTCGTGGCAATGTGGGTAAAAAGAAGTAGGAAGCTGTATCTGATGCAGCCATACTTCGGCTGATCGAGACACCATAGCTCCAAGGAAGTGCAAGATGGCAAGAGCCAAACGTGCAGTCAAAAAGAAGGAAAAGAAGAATATTCCGCTGGGCGTGGCCCATATCGCGGCTTCTTTCAATAATACTATTGTTACCTTCACCGACACTCGCGGCAATACCGTGAGCTGGTCTTCCGCCGGTCAGAGCGGCTTCAAGGGATCCCGCAAGTCCACTCCCTTCGCTGCTCAGGTCGCTGCTGAAAATGCCGCCCGTCGTGCCCAGGAAAACGGCATGCGGACTGTTGGCGTGTATGTGAAGGGTCCGGGCGCCGGCCGTGAATCCGCCCTGCGCGCTATCAACGCCGCCGGTTTCAAGGTTGCGTTCATCCGTGATGTCACGCCCATTCCCCACAACGGTTGCCGTCCTCCCAAGCGGCGCCGCGTCTAACGCATTGAAGGCAAGGAGAACTAGCCTTGGCAAAATATAATGACGCCAAATGCCGGCTCTGCCGTCGTGAAGGCACCAAGCTGTTTCTGAAGGGCGACCGCTGCTTCACTGACAAATGCGCTCAGGAACGCCGCCCCTATGCTCCCGGCCAGCATGGCCGTGCCCGCAAGAAGCTCAGCGAATACGCTCTGCAGCTTCGTGAAAAGATGAAGGTCCGCCGCATCTACGGCGTGCTGGAAAAGCAGTTCCACGGCTACTTTGAAGATGCCGAAATGGCCAAGGGCGTCACCGGCGCCAACCTGCTGACCATTCTCGAACGCCGTCTCGACAACGTCGTGTACCGCATGGGCTTCGCCAACTCCCGCAGCCAGGCCCGCCAGCTCGTCCGCCACGGTATCTTCACCCTCAACGGCCACAAGGTGACCATTCCGTCCCTCCAGGTCCGCGTGGGCGACGAAATCGCCGTGCCTGAAAAGAACCGCAACATCCCCGTGATCGCCGCCGCTCAGGACGTCATCGCCCGTCGCGGCTGCCCTGCCTGGGTGGAAGTTGACGGTGCGTCCTTCAAGGGCGTGATCAAGGCCCTTCCCCAGCGCGACGATATCCAGACTCCCATCGAAGAATCCCTTATCGTCGAACTTTACTCGAAATAAGCAGGAACCCCCATGCTCAGCAAACAAGCCAACAGGCTCATCAACGCCCGCAACTGGGCGGTGCTCGTCAAGCCCGAACAGATCGTCCGCGAGAACGACCCTGCCGATACCATGTACGGCAAGTTCGTGTGCGAACCTCTGGAACGCGGCTATGGCACCACCATCGGCAACGCGTTGCGCAGAGTGCTTTTGGCATCCCTTCAGGGCGCAGCGTTTGTGTCCGTCAAAATTGCGGGCGTACAGCATGAGTTCACTACCATCCCCGGCGTGCTTGAAGATGTGACGGACATCATCCTGAACATCAAGCAGGTGCGCCTTGCGATGGATACAGACGTTCCTCAGACGATCACCCTCAACGTCAACAAGAAGGGTGAAGTGACCGCCGGCGACATCCAGGGCAATCAGCACGTTTCCGTGCTGAATCCCGAGCTGCATATCGCCACGCTCACGGAAGATGTGGAATTCAACCTTGAATTCGAGGTCCGCATGGGCAAGGGCTACGTCCCCGCCGACATGCACGAAGGCCTCACCGATGAAATCGGCATCATCAAGCTCGATTCCAGCTTCTCTCCCGTGCGCAAGGTCGCCTATACCATCGAAGCCGCCCGCGTAGGCCAGATGACCAACTACGACAAGTTGATCCTCGAAGTCTGGACGGACGGTTCCGTGACCCCTGAAGACGCCATTGCCTACAGCGCGAAGATCATCAAGGATCAGATTTCCGTGTTCATCAACTTCGACGAACACATTTCTGACGAAAGCGGTCTCGGCGCCTGCGACAACGGGGAATTCAACGAGAATCTCTTCAAAAGCATCGACGATCTTGAGCTTTCCGTGCGCGCTACCAACTGCCTGCGCAGCGCGAATATCGCGCTGGTGGGCGAACTGGTGCAGCGCTCCGAAAATGAAATGCTCAAGACCAAGAACTTCGGCAAGAAGTCCTTGGACGAAATCAAGAACGTGCTTGTGGACATGGGGCTTGATTTCGGCATGAAGGTCGAATCTTTCGATAAGAAATACCAGGAATGGAAGAGGAAGCAGCACCATGAGGCATAGCAACTCTGGTAAGAAACTGAGCAGAAATCCTTCTCATCGCAAGGCTCTGCTCCGCAATATGTCCAAGGCCCTGCTCACGCACGGCCGGATTCGTACCACCGAGGTCAAGGCCAAGGAGCTGCGCGGCGTGGTCGAATCCCTCATCACCTTGGCCCGTCGCAACGACGTGGCCGCCCGTCGTCAGGCTTATCGTGAGCTTGGCAGCCATCAGCTCGTGCAGAAGCTGTTTGACGAAATCGCTCCCCGTTTCGCCGGCGTCCCCGGCGGATTCACCCGCGTGGTGAAGCTTGCGATGCCCCGTCCCGGCGACTGCGCCCCGATGGCCATCATCGAACTGACCCGGCAGGCTGCTGAAGCGCCCGCCGAAGCTCAGGCGTAAGCTGCTTTAGATAGAGCGGATGGAGGGAGTCACCTTGTGACTCCCTTTTTCTTTTAATCGTGTTCCGGCACGTCCGGGCTGCGGCCGCGGCAGAACAGGCACCTTGAAAGCATACGGAATTTCCGGTTTCGGCGGCGTTCACGGTGTTTTTTTATACGGCAGAATGGGGAACGGATATCTTGAGGCTCTTTCTGTGCTGCTCTGCCCTTCTGTTTGGAGAGAGGAAGGCGGAAAGGCAGTGTTGTTTCTGCGCGAAAACGTCGCTGCCGGATCGCGGATGGCGGCAGCACTGCCCGGCTGATCTCGCCGGGAAGTGCAACTCCGCTCGCCCGGCAGATGTTCCGATACGCGACAAGGGAGTTCCGAAGTCCCTTTCTGGAAAAGCCGCCGGGGGCGTCTCTTTCACCGCTTTTCATCCGGGGAAAAAGAGATGGGAGAAACAGGGCGAAAGCGCTGCGGAGTACCGGGAGTCGGGTCTCAGGACTGTCTGGGGAACAGGGAAAGTCCGGTGCCATGCTTCGTCTCTTCCCTGTCTTGGAAGGACTGTTTTTGCAGAAGCGCGTGCGTATATTCCCTGGAGATGCAGCTCCTGCCCGCATGTCCGTCTGTTCTGAAGAGTTGCTTGTCGGTATTGCCATCTTCGGCGGGTCCCTATCATCTACAGGAAAACATGCCCGATATTCCCTGAGAGAACTGTCTGTCCTGTCCAGGAAAACGTGCAATGTTTTTCTCGGATGCAGCACATATGAATCAGGGATGTTCCTTTGCCTTTGCCGAACGGGCGTTGCAGGCAGAAAAAGCGTATTGCATGAGGGGAAGCAGGTTCCGCAGATAAACGAGCAAAGAACATATCGATCCGCTCAGGCCGAAGCAGGGAAAGCGTCCTGATAAGCAGGCTATGCTTCAACCCATGACGGTGTGCATGGTGTACATACCGGGAGCGTGAAAGAACGTATCCCTCTTCAGCAGAAAGCGCAGCGGAGAAGCGTTTTTCGGGCAGTTGGGAGGGGCTGCGCGGTGAAGCCTTGTGCAGCACCATGGAAGGGGCAACGACCTGTAGAGACGGAGTGGGATCGGAGTGGGGAATCATGCCGAGGAAACCCGCAGCACGGGGGGCAGGGAACTCCCGCTTGCACGGCGGAAAAATTGCGGATAGGTATATCGGCGGGGAGAATTCCCCGCAGACTTCCGGTATGTGCCGTTGACGGTACTGTTTCAGGAAGTGATGCACTTAACCTCGGTGGATGGTTATGAAACTGAAAAATTTTGTTTTTCTGGTCGTGGCGGGAATTTTCTTCCTTCTTTCCGGCAACGCTTCCGCCGCGCAGGATGAGAAGAAGGCAGCAACCCCTGCGGAACCTGCGGTGGAACAGCAGCAGACGGCGACGCTGAAGACTTTTCAGCCCGACGATGCGTTCCGCAAGGACAGATTCCTCTTGGACAGGCTGCAATTCGACGCCTTCCGCTACATGTGGGAACATACGTTCCCCGAATCCGGTCTTGCCTATGAAGACAGCCGCAACAAGGACAGCGGCCAGGCCACCATCGGCGGTTCCGGCTTCGGCGTGGCCGCCATCGTGGTGGCTGCCGAAAGGGGCTGGATAAGCCGCGAGGACGCAGCAAAGCGTATTCTCACCATGGCCACCTTCCTGCGGGACAAGACGGACCGCAAGAATCTGCACGGCGCCTTCCCCCACTGGCTCGACGGACGTACCGGCAAGACCATTTCCTTCGGTGAGCAGGACAACGGGGCCGACCTTGTGGAAACGGCCTTCATGATGCAGGGGCTGCTTATTGCCCGCGCGTATTTTTCCGCCGATACGGAACTGGAAAAGGAACTGCGTGCCTGCATTACGGAACTGTGGCACGATGTGGACTGGCACTGGTTCACCCGTTCCGAGAACAACGGACTGTTCTGGCACTGGAGCCCGCAGCATGAGTTCGGCATGGGCATGAAGATTTCCGGGTTCAACGAGGCCATGGTGGCCTATGTGCTGGCTCTGGGGTCCCCCACGCATCCCATTTCCCGTGAAGCCGCACAGTACTGGTATTCCACCGAAGAATACCAGCCCAAAACCGGCAACGGCTACACCATCGAAGCCGCCAACGCCTACGGCGGCTGCATGTTCCTATCTCATTACTCCTTCATAGGGCTGGATCCGAGGCGTATGGCCGACAGTCATGTGCGGCGCGGCTATATGGTCCGCAACATCACCCATACGCTTATGAACCGTGCCTATGCTCTGGAGTCCGCGCCTGCCGAACATCAGTTCAGTGAAGGATTCTGGGGGCTGACGGCTTGCGATATCAAGGGCGGCTACCGCTATCAGTCCGCCTACAACGAGGTGGGTACCGTGGCTCCCACGGCGGCCCTTTCTTCCATGCCCTATACTCCTGAATATTCCATGCGCGTACTCTGGAACATTCAGGACAACTATAAGGACAAGATGTGGGGCCCCTACGGTCCGTACGACGCGTTCAGCCTTAAGGATGACTGGTTCGACAACAGCTACCTGGCCATTGACCAGCTCCCCATCGTGAGCATGGTGGAAAACTATCGCAGCGGGCTTTTGTGGTCTCTGTTCATGAATGTGCCCGAGGTCAAGGAAGGTCTGGAGCGTATGGGAGTGCAGCCGCTGCCCGCCACCAACGGTTTCCCGCATGTGGTCGTTCCGTTGAAGAAGACGGAAGCCGGTTATGAACTGGATGCTCTGGACCTGCGCCGTCATCCCGATACGGGACTTTATACCCTGCCCTACAGCTGCGAAAAGGACTGCATCGTGTTCTTCACCATTGCCGATGCTTCGGGAAAGGTGCTCAGCCAGTACACCCGTGAAGGCCGCAAGGGCGACAACCTGCTGGAATTTCCTCAGTTCATGCCGAAGAACGGAGAGACGTTGCAGCTTACCATGCATATTGGTGATCTGACGGCGGGGCTGCCCATCCGTCTGAACTGATTTCTCTTTTACCGTTTGCAAAACAGAGGCCCCACCGGCTATGCCGGGGGGCCTCTTGTGTGCTTTAAGGGATCTTATCAGATGCGCCTGGCAGGCGCATGGACGATCCGAGAGCGTCATTTCTGCCGCCGGAGCCCCGTAAGCGCTTTTCGGCATACGGAATGCCGACTGCCTCCGGGGCTGCTCGCGGCTGACGGATGTCCCATGTAGCCGGTTATCCTGCCGTATCGGCATGGCAACCGCGACGCCAAACCTCATGTCTGTGATATGTGAAAGTCCGTTTACCGGGCTATCGTATGAGCCGGCTTTTTTGCGTCACCCGTTGCTCCTTTCTGATTTGCTCAGGCGTCCTTGTCAGGCCGCACCTCATTTTCAGCAAACCCAAAGGAGTGTCATCACATTCTCATAACTATACGTTTTCGGGCAACCCCTGCCCGGCAGAGGGGGCAGGACGGCGGTGGATGCACAGCCTCTTCTTTTTTCGATCTTCGGCACGGAAGAGCCTCGGCGCCAGCCGGAGATTATTTACGGCGCTGGAAGAAGGGCAGGGGGACTTCCGTCTCGCCATTGCAACCGCAGGTCGGCTGGAAGAGCCGCCGTATGCCTGCCTGTGCCCGCAGGTGCGCAGAAGCATGGGAGGGGACTCTTTCGCGCTTCGTTCAGTACATGTACAGTGTGAACGGGAAAGCTTTCGGAGGCTGGGACGGCTGTGGAAGAAGTCGGAGGGAAAGAACATCCTGTGGTGGATGATGTGCGCAGTCGTTCATGCCGTGGCGGCAAGGACGTCGTCGGAAACCGGATTCGGGAAAGGCTTCCGTTTTTGGGCCGGGCGGAGGTACGCAGACCGGGCGGCCGGAACCCGGGATTATCGTGCAGAATACCCGTGACCGGGGCGGAGAAGAACGGATAAGAAAAAAGGCTTATGATTGCTCATAAGCCTTTACTCTCAAATGGTGCGCCCGGAGGGATTCGAACTCCCGACCTACAGGTTCGTAGCCTGTTGCTCTATCCAGCTGAGCTACGAGCGCTTGGTGAAAAAGGACATTAGTCGTCCTTCGTGAAAACGTCAAGCGTTTTTTTTACTTTTTTTGCGGAACGGATAAGAAAAAAGGCTTATGATTGCTCATAAGCCTTTGCTCTCGAAATGGTGCGCCCGGAGAGATTCGAACTCCCGACCTACAGGTTCGTAGCCTGTTGCTCTATCCAGCTGAGCTACGAGCGCCCGACAACGGCAAACATAGGGAAAACGGGTCGGGTCGTCAAGCATTTTTTTCTGTTTTTTTAAAAAGATTGTTCGGGTGGGAGAGGACGGTCTTTTCCGTCAGGATGGAGCCGTGGCGTGCAGTTCCGCCTTGACCATAAAAAGAACGTGTCCTACTTTACTCCTACTATGAACTGGGACTGGGATAAATTACAGGAAAAGCGGCAACAACAGCAGAAACAGGGCTGGGGTTCCGCCGGCAAGGGCAACTGGGGCAGGCGCGACGATGATCGCGACGATCCCCAGGACAATGATGATCAGCAGAAGCGAAGAGGCGGGCCTTCCGGGCCGAATCGTCCTTCTTTCTCATGGCCTAAGCTCCCGAAGATAGAGGGTGTGCCGGGGGTGCACTGGTGGATCGGCGGCGCGTTGCTTGTCTGGGCGCTTTCCGGCATTTATATCGTGCAGCCCGATGAGGCCGGTGTGGTGCTCCGTTTCGGCCGTTATGTGCGTACGGAAGCTCCCGGCCCCCATATTCATCTGCCGTATCCCATCGAGCAGGTGTTCAAGCCCAAGGTTTCGCAGGTGCGCCAGACGGCGGTGGGATATCGAGCCCAGTCCGTGGGCGGTGTGTTTCAGCAGGGGCGCGTGCAGGCCGTGGATGAGGAATCCTCCATGCTCACGGGGGATGAGAACATCATCAACGTACAGTTCAATATTCAGTATCAGATCAAGCCTGACGGCGCGGTGGACTACCTGTTCAACGTCATCCGGCCCGATCAGGTGGTCAAGCGTGCGGCGGAAGCCTCCATGCGCGAAGTCATCGGCAAGAATACGCTGGATTCTGCTCTCACGGACGGCCGTGTGAAGATACAGAACGATGTGGCGGAGCTGCTTCAGAGCATTCTGGACCGCTACCAGGTGGGCGTCCAGGTGGTTGCCGTGCAGATGCAGGACGTGCAGCCCCCGCAGGAAGTGCGCGACGCGTTTAAAGATGTTGCCAGTGCCCGCGAAGACAAGCAGCGCAGCATCAACGAGGCCGAGGCCTACCGGCGCGACATTCTTCCCAAGGCGCAGGGCCAGGCTTCGGAAATGGTGAACAAGGCCGAAGCCTATCGGGAAACGCGTGTGCGCGAGGCCGAAGGCGAGGCGCAGCGTTTCCTTTCCGTGCTTGCCGAGTATGAAAAAGCCGAGGATGTGACCAGAAAACGTATGATGTATGAAGCGTTTGAAGATATCTTGAGCAAGCCGGGCATGGAAAAGCTGGTGCTTCCCTCCGATGCCGGTTCCAACGTGCTCCCCCTGCTTCCGCTGGATGCCTGGAAAAGGCAGGACGGCGCCAAGGAGGAAAAGCGCTGATGAAGGGTTTGAAATCCGTACTTCTGATCCCGGCGCTGCTGATTCTGGCGCTGCTCGCGCAGCAGACGCTTTTCATTGTGAATCAGACGCAGCAGGCGCTGGTCATACAGTTGGGCCATCCTCTGGACAAGGTATATGGACCGGGTCTTCATGCCAAACTGCCGTTCGTTCAGAATGTGGTGTATTTTGAAGCCCGTATTCTCGATTACGATGCCCGCCCCGCCGAAGCGCTGACGAGCGATCTCAAAACCATCGTGCTCGACAATTACGCACGCTGGAAAATCGAAGACCCTCTGCGGTTCTACCGCACCATGCGTACGGAAGCGAATGCGCAGGCCCGTCTGGATGCCGTCATCTATTCGCAGATACGCGCCCATATAGGTCGCCATACGCTGACCGAGGTGGTGGCGGATGAAAGAAACTCCATTATGGAATCGGTGACGGAAAAGGCGTCGCAGCAGATGAAGGAATTCGGCATCAGCATTGTGGACGTGCGCATCAAGCGCACCGACCTGCCCGCCGAAAACCAGCGTGCCATTTTCGACCGTATGCGCGCCGAACGCGAACGGCAGGCCACGCAGTACCGTTCCGAAGGTTCCGAAGAAGCCACCAAGATCCGTTCCGCTGCGGAAAAGGAACGGGCCCTTATTCTGGCCGAGGCCGGAAAGCAGGCTCAGGTTCTTCGCGGCGAAGGCGATGCCGAGGCTGCGCGCATTTATGCCGAGGCTTTTTCCCGTTCACCGGAATTTTTCTCCTTCCAGCGTGGCCTGGAAGCGTTACGCAAGTCGCTGGGAGAAAATACCCGCATGGTACTCACACCGGACAGCCCCCTGCTTCAGCCTATCAAGTAGGCGGGGACGTGCATGGAACGGCCGGATATCGATCAATTTGAACCTGTCTATGCCAGGATGCTTTTCGTTTCCCAGCGGCGTACACAGGCCGAACTGGCGGATCTGCTCAACCTGCAACAGGGGAGCATATCGGAAGCCAAGAGACGAGGAGCGATTCCCCTGCCGTGGTGTGTATATATCTGCGATCTTTTCAATGTACGCATGGACTGGCTGCGCTTCGGAGAGCCGCCCGTGTACATGAGCGCGGAAATGAAGCAACAGGAAGAGCTTTCCGAGGCGGGGCTGCATGAACCGCCGCCCCCGCTTCTGGAAACCGTGCGCCCGGGAGAACTGTCCATTTTCAGTACGGTTCGGCAGCGCGACGGATCTTTCCCCGAAGCGGGCACGCAGATTTTTCCCCAGGAAGTCATTCGGGAGGGCCTGCAGGTATTCCGTCTGCTGGAACGCTGCATGGCCCCCGCCCTCAATAAGGGCGCGCTTGTGGCCGTGATGCCGGGTGCGGATGTGGAAGAGGGGGATGTGGTCGCCGTACTGGGAGGCAGCGGACTCCAGTTCCGCCGCGTTTTCATGACGCCGGAGGGCTATGAACTCAGGGCGGAACGCAGGGATCTGGAAGCGGATATATCTGTCGCAGCCGCCGAATGGTCTTCGCGTTATTACGGAAAGGCCGTCTGGGCCTTTCAGCCCCTGTAGGATATCTTTCAGAAATGCTGCGGCGGCATCCGATGTATGCGGTTCCGGGCCGGAAGCAGGGCGTTTCTTTCCTGTCCTCCCGGTTGAGGCTGCGGAGCCGCATCGTTCGCATGGTGTCTGCTGTGTATGAGGGAAGGGCACAGGCTTTCGGATTGTCCGGCGGACGGATTTTTTGAAGTCGGAGGCGTGTTTTTACCGGAAGCAACACGGCGGCGGAGCGCTCCGCTTGGTCCGATTCCGGTTTCGAGTCTTCGCTTTTCATGGAAACATAGCGTGATTTGAGGCGAACATGTTCATTTCTCTTGGCCCTCAGGCTTTTCTTTCTCCCGCTCCCGTGCTTCTTGTGGGGACGTATGACGAGGCAGGGCAGCCTAACATCATGACGGCTGCCTGGGGCGGACTGTGTTGTTCTCAGCCCCCGTGTCTGTCCGTATCTCTTCGGCGTTCCTCCTGGACCTGTCGTTCTCTCCAGCAGAAGCAGGCCTTTACCGTAAGCATTCCCAGCAGAAATATGGTGGGACAGGCGGACTTTGCAGGCCTGGTTTCCGGCAGGCAGGAAGAAAAGTTTAAGACTCTCGGCCTCACACCGCGTGCAGGGGAGCATGTCGATGCGCCTTTTGTGGCGGAATGCCCCGTGGTGCTGGAACTTCTGCTCCGCCACTCCCTGGAACTCGGCTCCCACATCCAGTTCGTGGGAGAAATCATGGACGTGAAGGTCAACAGAAACTGTCTTACCCCGGAAGGCCTGCCCGACCCTGCCCGTATCGACGCGCTTTCCTTCGCCCCGTTGACCAAGGAATATTACGCTGTCGGAGAATTCGTGGCGCGTGCCTTCGCCGTGGGGAAAACGGTAAAGCGGAATATATGAGAAATACCGGAGTCGTTCCGGTGAGAAGGAGAGCTGCCGGCAGTTCTCCCTCTGTTTTTAAGAGTCGTACCGGAAAAGGACGGCCTTCTGGCCGTCTGGATGAAAACGGTATCGGAAAATTTCCGGTCCGCGTGAATGGTTGTCGGGAAGGCGGTTGCCCGGAGACGAACAGGCTTTTTGAGAGACCGCGCATAAGGAAGAGCATGGGGGACTCTTCTGAGAGGAAGATAATTCTTTTACGGAAGGGGCGCGCAGCCGTTTCATCATGAAGGGCGTTGTCCGGGAGGACTGTTTCGAGAAGCCGCGAAGGTTCTGCGTGTGCATGGCTCACCGGTAAGAGTTCTTCAGCTTGGAGGCAGAGCTCAGAAGGGAGGGATGAGGCTGTTTTTCTGTTTTCCGGGGAAAAAGGCGGTCCTTCGGAAGAGGAAAAACGAAGAATTTTTTTCCCTATGGCAAGTTTTATCGGCAGGATACGAAGAATCAGCGAAAAATTTCCCGAAAAATTCGAAAAAAGTGTTTGACAGAACGGGGTGAAACGGGCATAACTCGAAAACGCGCTGAGGCACAGCGGCTCAAACGAGCTCACGCCGAAGGCGCTTCGCTGAAAAAACTTTGAAAAAAGTTGTTGACAGCGGAAACGAAAAGTTGCATAAAGCAACACCGCCGCGAGTGAGCGGCACGGTTCTTTGACAAGTGAAGAGCGAGTTGGGAAATAGAGCTTTGAGTTCGATTTGAGAACTTTGGTTCTCTGAATCAAATACTTTTCAACTGGAGAGTTTGATTCTGGCTCAGATTGA
>NZ_LT706939.1 GCF_900155525.1 Mailhella massiliensis | reverse complement strand
CCGTACTCGGCCTAGCTAGCCAGAGCCATAGAAAAACGCCAGCCCGACAAGGGCTGGCGTCAGCATGCTCGAAAGCAGTGATCTTTGCCAACAAAATCAGTTGACAAAACTATAGGAACACCCCCCGATGGATTAACCTCATCAAGGTAACGGGCGCACATGATATCGAGTTTTTTGCTGAAATATGCGGACAGCGCATCGACATCGTCCATCTCGTCAGACACGAATCGCATCCAGCAATCGCGTTGCTCATCCAACAGCTCAGACGATGGTCTGGTGTAGAATGGTCGTCCGAATCGCTTCAGCATACTTTCCTCTTCAAATCGCAAGTCGAAATAACGCTCCGCAATATCCGGAAACTCTTTTTCAAAATCAGTCATCGCCTTATACGCGGAGCAAAATGTACCCTCGGTCTTGTGATATGCCTGATTCGCTTCGCAAAACTCCCGAAAGGACTTCTTCTTAAAGAACTGAGGCTGATTGCACCAGCGAGCTATGTTGACGTACAGCGCGCGCCATCTACTCGATTTGTAGCTCTCATAGCGCATGATGTACGGCAGGCAGTCGTATTTCATGAGGACGGCGATGCGCTGAAACACCGACTCGATATCGCGTTCGTCCTGCGAGTCATACCCGCTGAGGACATACAACCTCGTCCCCCGGTCTGTCCAGGCTCTCCAGATGCGAAGCTTCCGCTCAATAAGAGGGCGATCCTCCAGATGGTCAAATGCGAAAATGAAGTCCCCGTGATAACGCGAACGTGACAGGACGCATGCTTTTTCATCGGTCATCAACCGAACGTCGAGACCCTGACGGAACTGAAAGGGCTTTCCCGTGGCGTTGAGCTCTTCCAAAACTTTCCGCCATCCCTTGAATCCAAGGAAATTATCATCCCAGAGATAGATGTACGGACGCCTCGTATCAAGGAACTCCTGAACCGGAGCATGGACAAAAACATGGCTATATTTCTTATTCACGCAGAAACTGCATTTTCGAAAGCACCCACGAGTCGTGAACCCGATGGAATAATCCATGTAATCCGAAAGGGCACTTCGTCTCCTACCGCGCGCGAGTTCACGCGCCACATATGGGTCATATAGGGAGTAATCAGGGCATGCATGCTCTACATCATTCGGTAGGTCTTCCCCTCCATCGGGAAAAATGCCCGTTCCTCCGCAGTATACGTTGGGCATATCCAAAACGTCTTCATCCAGTTTGGTAAATGAGAAGACACAGGATAGAAATACTGCGTCATACGAAGCAATATCTGAATAATCAAGCAGCAGGCTTACTGAATGGCCATGCATCTTGCAGAATGAGCTTATCTTCAACAATGCAAGATTTGGATGCCGCGTCCCATGATCGACGAGGTCGGCGTCGAGAATGCCTACGGCAAGCCCGCATTCCCTTCGCAGACGATCGTATATTACCTGCATGCCAGACCCCGAAATCGAAACAGAACAATCGATATGGATCTGATCTTATACGATCTGCACAAATTGAGAGCAATCTCGGACGGACGAGTGCCTCTTTGGAGCGGCTGTTCCAAATAAGGCTAGAGGACGAACGTGTCCCCTACCCCCAGCCTCCGTGCGATGACCTCACCGATGCGATGCGGGATACCGACGATCAACGCGTTACCCATGCAGAAGGCGCGTTGGATGTCGGACATACCGGTATCCGTCCAGCCCTTCGGGAACCCCTGTAGCTGGTCGAGCTCGTCTGGCACGAGTCTCCGATACCTGCCATCCCCCGCTTGCACGATATGTTTGGAGCGTGAGGCAGACCCATTACAGTTTGAGAAGTAGTTAGCCCAATCGCTTAAGCCATCCGCTTAGACGGTCGGACTACGATTGACATATGTCCCGAGGGACTGCCGATCGGGCGCCCGCGGACGGCCTTATGCCCCTGC
>NZ_LT706938.1 GCF_900155525.1 Mailhella massiliensis | reverse complement strand
CTGGGGCGGCCGGCCTCACGGGCGGCGCGGGCTTCGGCGCGGGCCTCGCGGCGCACCTCGTTCTGATAGGCGCGTCGGCAGGCTTCGCAGCAGAAGCGGCGGGGGCGGGGGCCGAGTTCAAACAGGTTGCCGCAGCAATCATACGCACAGCGCACGAGGGGCATGGTTTTCCTCCTTTGCCTTATGCTCAAGGCGCTTCTGCAGGTTTTCCCGGGTAAGGGCGAGGGGCCTGCCCGCGCCTCCGGCAAGCAGGGCCACGGCGTCCGCGCCGAGGGCCATGGCGTCTTCCCTGCCGCAGGCGGCGCGCCATGCGGCGATAAATTCTTTGTGCTTCCAGGAAAGTTCCGCCTCCTTCCAGGTGCATATCACCGCCCAGCCGCCGAACTGGCGCACCACCAGCGCCGTGGTGGGGTGCAGGCGGGGCACGCGCCAGCTTCCGGCGCGGCGCGCCTCATCAAGCAGCCTGCCCCACTCCGCTTCCGCCTGAGCGGCAAGGCTGTCTTCTCCGCGCAGGGTTCCGGTGGAGCGGTCCAGCTCCTTCTGCACCAGAGCAAAGGGGGGCATGCAGCCGAACTGCACGGCCTCGTGCCCGAAACGGCGCACCACGGCCAGCACGGCCCGGCGGCATTCCTCCACCGCGTAGGGCGCAAGCAGCATAAGCCAGAGGGTGGCCACCTCCTCGGTGAGAGCCGCGCCGTAGTTGGAAGCCAGCATACGCACAAGCTGCGCCTTTTCCTCGTTTTCCTTCTTTACCATGCATCCTCCCCGGCCATGGCGGCCGCGCCCGACATGCGTTCCACCGCGCGGCGCACGGCTTCGCCGTTGTTTTCCTCACGGGCGGGAGCGCGGCGCACCGCGCCCGATTCCCGCCGCTTGGCCTCCCAGGTGCGTACGGCGGCACGCCAGTCCTTCATGGGCGAGGCGCCCACCTTCCAGCCCTTGGAGGCGTAAAAATCCACAAAAGCCCCGGCGTCGATACCGTTGCCCCGCTCTTCGCAGTAGGCCCGCACCTCCTCCACCGCGGGCGGGCGAAACCGCGTCTTTCTTTTTTCTTCCCCTTCCTCTTCCCCTTTCTTGTTCCCGGTACCCTCTCCCACGGTGGGGGAAGGCTGGGCGCACCCTGCCTCCACGGCGGAAGGCGCTCTTTCCCCGGGCATGGGAACTTCCTCCGCAGGTTCCGGGGGGAAAATCGCGGGATAGGCTGCCGCCACGGCCGCCCGTATCTTCAAGGAAGAAATCTGCACCAGCAGCGCCCGCAACGACTGCACCAGCTTCGGCGAGGTGGAGGCCTGATGCTTCACGAAGTTCACCAGCCACAGGCAGGCGCCGTCCGCCACAATCTTGCCCGCAGCCTCCGCCTCCGAAAGCAGCCGGAGCAGCACCTCTTCCGAAAGGCCGGTTTCATAGGCCATGCGCCGCCGCGACACCTCCAGAAATCCCAGATTGTTGGTGTGCGGGCAGGTGATGAGATACAGATAGAAAAGCCTGCCTTCCGGCCCCAGTTCCTCCACATAGGGGTCGTTCCAGAATGTCATGCGAAGCGTTCTGTATTCCGCCATGGCTGATGCACTCCTTGCCTTCGGCGTTGATGGTGTGAGGAAAAACCGGCATCGCCCTGCAAAACGGCCGCCGGATCTCCCGCCGCACAGGCGGAGCCCTGCGGCCTTGCGGCAATCGGCCCGCCCTGCTGTGGAGCCTGCAAACTTCCGGCCCCGGCGCTGCGGAGGAAAACCTTCCGCCGTGCGCTGCAAAGAGGCCCGCCCTTCTGCATTCAGGAGGGCAACGCGCCTTCCGCAGGCAGACGGAAGGCGGCAGGGAAGGCAGTTTCCGCCGGCGCAGGCGTATATGCGGCAAAAGCGCTTCGGCCATGCCGCGCCCGACCGGGAAAACGGAACCGGGCGGCCGCGCCCCTCTGCCGGGAAACGGCGCGGCAACAGCAGCGCGCCCCTCCGGGGCAGGG